>CBFGQE010000355.1:0-4015 GCA_965650815.1 uncultured bacterium | reverse complement strand
CTGGAGCAGCGCTGGGCCATCGGCCTCGACTACCGGGGCTTCCCGACCAATTCGTTCGCCGAGGACGGATCGGTCCAACCGCTGACGGTGTTGCGCGCCGAAGGGCCGGAGGAATTGCCCGCGACCCTCGCTTGGCGTTCCGGGCTGGTCTTCAACGTCTGGACCAACGCGGTGCCGGAAGAGACCTGGCGAACGATCTACACGCGGGACGGATTGCCGGTCGTGGCCGAACGCAGCTTGGGGCAGGGGACGCTCGTGCTGGTCTCCGACGCGTTCTTCACCAGCAACGAAGCGCTGTGGCAGGACCGCCAGCCAGAGCTGCTACGCTGGTTGATGGGCGCTTCGCGGCGGTTGGTCTTCGACGAAACCCATCTCGGCGTGAGCGAACAGCCGGGCATCGCGACGCTGCTGCGGAGATACCAGATGTATTGGGTTGTGGCGGCGGCGCTGGCGGTCTTCGGGCTGGCGATCTGGCGGAACTCGAGCCCGCTGGTCCCGGCTTCGGACGACGATCCGGTGGCCTTGGCGCGGGAAGGAAGGGATTCGCGCAGCGGCCTGGTGAACCTGTTGCGCCGGACGATCCCGCAGGCCGAGGTGCTGGGCTATTGCTTCCGCGAATGGCGCAAGTCGAACCACGCCCGGCGGCAGGTCTCCGCCGAGCGATTGCGCAAGGCCGAAGCCTTGGCGGCTGCGGCGGAGCCGGCCTCGGGCAAGACGGTGCATCCCGTGGAGAGCTACCGGGAGATCGCGAGGGTCTTGAGGCGAAAATAAAGCGAACCAATTCCTCGTCCTCGTCTTCCTCCTCCTCTTCGTCGGCTTGAAGAGGGACGAGGAGAAAGACGAAGAGGAGGACGAGGATGAAGACCGAGATTTTATGGAAGGAACACTGGAACAACTGAAGGACGTGCTGGCGCGGGCGCGCGGCGAAGTCGCCAAGGTCATCATCGGCCAGGGCAACGTGGTGGACCTGGCGCTGATCGCCATCTTCACCGGCAACCACGCGCTGATCGAGGGCGTGCCGGGCGTGGCCAAGACGCTGCTCGTCCGCACGCTGGCGCGGGTGCTGGGCTGCGAATTCAACCGCATCCAGTTCACGCCCGATCTGATGCCGTCGGACATCACCGGCACGAGCGTCTTCAATCTCCAGACGAACTCGTTCTCGCTGGTGAAGGGACCGGTCTTCACCGCGTTCCTGTTGGCCGACGAGATCAACCGCGCGCCGGCCAAGACGCAGTCGGCGCTGCTCCAGGCGATGCAGGAACGGCAGGTGAGCATCGACCGCGACACGCACGTTTTGTCTCCGGCCTTCACCGTCTTCGCCACGCAGAACCCGGTGGAATACGAGGGCACCTATCCGCTGCCCGAGGCGCAGAAGGACCGCTTCATGTTGAAGATCGTCATGCCTGCGCCGGACCGCGCGGACGAGCTGCTGCTGGCGAAGCGGATGCTCGGCGCGGATTCGCCTGAGGCGACGCTGGCGGCGGGAACGGTCGAGTCGGTGCTGTCGGTCGAACTGCTGCCGTTGTTGCGCCAGGCGTTGAACGGCGTGGTGGTGCGCGAAGAACTGGTGGCCTATCTGGTCGATCTGGTGCGGGCGACGCGGCAGGAAGAAAGCGTGTTGGTCGGAGCCGGACCGCGCGCGACGCAGTCGTTGCTGCTCGCCAGCCGCGCGGCGGCGGCCATCGCGGGCCGCGACTTCGTGACGCCCGACGACATCAAGTCGCTCGCGTTGCCCGTGCTGGGGCATCGGCTGGTGCTGCGGCCGGAGTTCGAGATCGAAGGCGTGTCGGTGGCGGAAGCCGTCCAGCGGGTGCTGGAGAAGGTCGCGGTCCCGCGCTGAGGAACCGGGCGATGAAACCCCACGGCGACCGTATGAATCTCAATCTTCATCTTAATCTTAATCTCTTCGCCGCTGTCGGGCCGGTGGAGAGTAAGATGGAGATTATGATTAAGAAGGAGTGCGCGGGCGGAGAACGCTGAACGTCCAACATGGTTCCTTCCCGCAAACTGATCCTCTGGGCCGCCGCGATTCTGTTGCCGGCGTCGCTGGTGGCGGCGGTGTGGTCCGAACACGCGGGCCTCGCGCTGATCGCGATGGCGTTGTTTGTCGCGACGGCGGTGGTCGATGCCGCGCTGGGTATGGGACGGTTGCGCGGGGTTTCGGTGGAGCTGGAACCCACGGTGCGGCTGCATAAGGACCGCAAGGGAGAGATCGTGGTGGGAATCGTGCAGCAGAAGGCTAGGGCTATTCGGCTGAGGTTGGGGTTGCTTTTGCCGCCGGAGATCGTGTCGGAGCAGGAGGTCATGGAAGTGGCGTTGACCAAGGCCGAACGTTCCAAGGTCCGTTGGCCGGTCACACCGCAGGTCCGGGGCAACTATCCGCTGGCGCTGGCGGCGTTGGAGACGGCGTCGCCGCTGGGGTTGTGGGCGGTGCGGTCGCGCTGTGGCGTGAAGTGCGAGCTGCGGGTCTATCCCGATCTGATGGCGGACCGGAAGACGGCGGCGGCGGTATTCCTGAACCGGGGCCAATACGGAAGCCACGCGATCCGGGCGATGGGGCGCGGGCGGGAATTCGAGAAGCTGCGCGACTATCTGCCGGGCGACAGCATGGACGAGGTCCACTGGAAGGCGACGGCGCGGAAAGGGAAACCAGTGACGAAGGTCTTCCAAGTGGAGCGCACGCAGGAAGTCTATGTGTTGGTGGACGCGTCGCGGTTGAGCGGACGGACGGAGACGGTGGAGGCCGTTTCCAAGACGAAGGGCGGACCCGCCCCTGGCCCCTCCCGGGAGGGGAACAAGACAGGGCGGTCTGGAGCTGGCGCAGGCTCAACGAAGCTGGAGACCCATTTGGAGCGGTTCATCCATGCGGCGTTATTGTTGGGCTTGGCGGCGGAGCAGCAGGGCGACCACTTCGGTTTGCTGACCTTCAGCGACCAGGTGCATCGCTTCGTCCGCGCGGGCAACGGGCAGGCGCATTTCTCCACCTGTCGCGACGCGCTCTACACGCTCCAGCCGCGCGCGGTGACGCCGGATTTCGACGAGCTGTGCGCCTCGCTGCGGGGACGGTTGCGCAAACGGGCGCTGCTCGTCTTCCTCACCGCGCTGGACGATCCGATCCTGGCGGAGAGCTTCGCCCGCAACATGGAACAGCTCGCGCGGCAACATCTCGTGCTGGTGGCGATGGTGACGCCGCCGGATGTGCGGCCGCTCTTCAGCGACGACCGGCCGGAGCGCGTGGACCAGTTGTATCGCGAGCTGGGCGGCCACTTGCGCTGGCAGGAGCTGAAGGAGCTGGAGGGGCGGCTGCGCCGGAACGGAGTGCGCTTCGAGACGGCGGCGGAAGCCGATCTGGTGCCGAGGCTGATCTCGCAATACGAGGCGATCAAACGGAGGCAACTGCTGTGATCATCGACCTGCAACGCTTCATCGAAGCGGAACGGCCCTATTGGAAGGAGCTGGAGTCCATGCTGGACCGGATGGACGAGGGGATGTCGCAGGTGCTCACGGTCGAGCAGGCGCGGCGGCTGCACTATCTCTACGAACGCGCGGCGGCGGATCTGGGGCGGTTGACGACCTTCGCTTCGGAGCCGGAGCTGCGGCTCTTCCTCGAACGCATCGTCAGCCGGGCCTACGCGCACGTGCACGAGGAGCGGCAACGGTTGGACCGTTTCCGGCCGCTGGCGTGGTTGTTCGGAACCTTCCC
This sequence comes from uncultured bacterium, assembly GCA_965650815.1. Taxonomy (GTDB): domain Bacteria; phylum Verrucomicrobiota; class Verrucomicrobiia; order Limisphaerales; family CANJSG01; genus CANJSG01. The sequence goes on along the minus strand of CBFGQE010000355.1, from coordinate 312 downwards.
GAGAACTTTCCGCCGTCATGTCCGCGCCTTTTGGCTCTCGGTCGCATTGACGATTATCGGGGGCATCTTTGGCGGCGCCATGGTGGCGGCCGATTCCGAGGCCAAGGCGATCATCATGCCGTTCGAGCATCTGTTGGGCGATCCGTCGGAGCGCGTCGCGCTGGAAGAGGCGACGGGGGGCGGGGGATCGGGCAGCGAGATGGCGTCGTTCTCCACCCAGCTGATGACGCGCAACACGAAGGTGTCGATCACGGTGATGGCGCTGGGGCTGACTTGGGGTCTCGGCTCGTCGCTGCTGCTCTTCTACAACGG
>CBFGQE010000354.1:0-4023 GCA_965650815.1 uncultured bacterium | reverse complement strand
CCGTCTCCGCCGGCCAGCCCTTCGGCGAACCCGACGGGACGAACATCCTCTGCGTGGAACGGGTGCCGTAACCACCCCGTAGCGGCGAACGGGAGTTCGCCGGAAACTTTCCCGGCCCGGTGGGGTTGACGAGCAGCATGACTCCGAAGACCCCGAGACGAATCCAGCTCAGATGGTGGTGCTGGATCGCCGGGGTTGTGATCGTGGCGGCGATTCTAGTCCAAGCGTTCCGCAGGCCAGATCCCGAGCCGCCCGCCCTGGCACTCCATTCCTTGCCGAAGCGGGTGGCGACGGAGCGGCAGCGTTTGAGGCACTGGAAGAAGTCCTCCACTTGGTGCCACTGCCGGTAGCGGCCCCGATTATGGCGGGCCGGAGCCTTGCGTCCCACGCGGAGCGGTATGCAGCGGGTGTTGCCCGTGTCGGCCACGTCCCGTGAACCTTGCGGCGGAGCGACATCCTCGGCCCCGCGGATGTCGGCCCGTTGTCCCGGATCCAGGCGCAGTTGCAGGGCCCGGCCGCGGCCGTCCACCAGCGCCGTTAGCTTGCTGTTGAGCCCGCTCTTGGTGCGGACGATGGCCTGGTTTGTTGGCCTCCGGCGGGGTTGCTCCCGGGCTGGTGAACCTTGATGTGGATGGCGTCCAGATGACGGAGAACTCCCGTGGCCTTGTGGCCGAGCAACGCCAGCACCTTTGTCCAAAGCCCCGATTTGTTCCACCGGCTCCAGCGGGTGAAGACGGAGCTCAAAGACCCGAACTGCTCGGGCATATCCGCAGATCCCGCCTGCCCTAGCTTTTTGCTGATCAACAATCCAAAATGGCCGGAATCAGCGCCAACGGTGCGTAGCTGCTGATGAAAACCAAGACCTTGAATGGAAGACGCAGGTTCAACTGTGAGTTTTCTCCGACGGAGCAACCTGCTCTTGCCGTTCCTCAAGGGAACGGGAAATCGGGGCCGCAATTTGTTGGGCTTCACAGAAGATGCACGCCTCCCTCGAAACCGAAAATCTGACGCTGGTTCCGCAGTCCGTGGAAGACGTTCGCGCCATGATCTCCGCCATGCGCGCGGAGGAACGGCGGCAGTTTTCGGCCGATTGGCTGGCGCGGTTGGACGCGGCCACGGTGGACGACGTTTGGACCTACGGCTTTTCCTTGGTGCATCGGCAGAGCGGCCAAGTGATCGGCCAAGGCGGCTTCAAAGGCCCGCCATCCGCCGACGGCATGGTGGAAATCGCCTACGCGGTGAATCCGAATCAGCAGGGCAAAGGCTACGCCACGGAAGCGGCCAAAGCCATGACCGCTTTCGCCTTCCGCCACGTAGAGGTGCAACTCGTCCGCGCCCACACGCTGCCCCAGCCGAACGCTTCGACGCGTGTCCTGACCAAGTGCGGCTTCCAGCATCTCGGCGAGGTCATTGATCCGGAGGATGGCCCGGTCTGGCGCTGGGAGAAGCGGCGGCTCCAGTAAGCGCCAAGATCCACGCCCGGAAGATTGTCGTTCAGCAGGATTGCGTATTCTGGACCGAGCCCGCCCACTGCGTCATGCGGCGCCTTCGGATCGAGCATCTAACCACCTACGAATTCGGCGCGTGGGTTCGGCTCATGCCGCATCAGCTGCTCCTGCGGCCGCGCGAAGGACACGACATCCGGATCGAATCCTCCCGCTTGGACATCACCCCGCCGGGCCAGATCAAATGGCACCGCGACATCTACGGCAACTCCGTCGCCACGGTGGATTTCCACCTCATGGCGGCCACGCTGCGCATCGCGAGCGAGGTGGTGATCCATCATTTTGACGAAGCTCCGACAGACTTTTTGATCAGCCCCCAGGCCGTGGATTTCCCGTTTCAATACGCCGCTTCCGAAGCCGCGAACCTACTTCCGTATCAGACGCTGTGTTATCCGGACGATGCGCCGGCCGTGATCCGTTGGGTTGACCAGTTCCGGCAGCCTGGGCAGCCCACAAGGACGTTTGACCTGCTGTTCGGCATGAACCGGGCAATCGCGAACCGGCTCGCCTACCAGACGCGGGAAATGCCCGGAGTGCAGTCGCCGGGGGAAACGCTGCGGAAGGGGAGCGGGTCATGCCGCGACTTCGCGACCTTGTTCATCGAAGCGTGCCGTTCTTTGGGATTCGCGGCCCATTTTGTGAGCGGCTATCTGCACAACCCCGGCAACCAAACGTCGGCGGGGGCCACGCACGCATGGTCGGAGGTCTATCTGCCGGGAGTCGGCTGGAAGGGCTTCGACAGCACTTCGGGACTTCTGACCGGAGCGGACCACATCGCCGTGGCCGTGAGCCGCCATCCCGCAGACGTGCCGCCGGTTTCTGGAAGCTTCTCCGGCCCCGGTGGCTTGCAGCCCGCTCTGTTGGTCGGGGTGAAAGTGTCGGCGGTCTGAAACCGAGCCCTACGCCAGAAAGAGCGAAGCGCAATCCCTGCATGATGCGTTCTGGCATTGTGCGCGACTCCCGAGACGTAACTCGTTGAAAATGGTCGGCCCGCGCTTTGCTCAATGAACAAGTGGAACGAAACGAATCTGACAACCGAATCAGCCCGAGGTTCATAGGGCCCGGGGCCGATCAAAACTCAGAGAACGTCGATCCACTTGAGACCGGGGCGAGCACGGATCGCTGAGAAAGCAACGTCCTCCCTAGACTGGAGAACCTCTCGGAGGTGAACAGCCACCCGGCCTCTTTCTTTTTCAACCCGAAAGCTATGGACGCATGAAAACGCAGGATCATGCCAGTGCGTTGGCGATGGTGGAATTCGTCTGCGACTCGGAAGACTTCGGCGGGCAGAAGGACTACGCCATGCCTGTCGTGCCGATCAAAGGCGACATCGTTCGTTCGATGTCCAAGGACTTCGTCGTCACCAAGCGGACGTTCAAAGTGGACAGTGGCGGATTCCTCGGCGTCTTCGTCGAGGTCCAGCCGGTCGAGTAGTCTGGCCTTGTGTCGTATCTGCCGTGAACGGGTCCAGGAAGACGGAGCCTGGTGCGTCACACTGGGCAGCCCAAAAGGAATTGGGTCGGTGTCAGACCTCGAACGGGTTCAATGTCCGGCATCCAGCCAGTTTGAAGGAGGATTCATCCCGAGTGACGACGGTCAGTTTCTTGCTCAAGGCGATGGCGGCGATCAGGGAGTCCTGAACAGGCAGCGGCTTCCCTTTTTGAGCGGTGATTTCTCCCCAGACGCGGGATGCCTTTTGGTCGAAAGGGAGGACGCGAAAGGCTTTGGGAACATCCTCCGCAAAGGCGCTGAGAATGCGGCGGCGTTTGTCGTTGGGAGCCAACAGCAGTATCCCCTGCCAGAGTTCACCCAAGACCGTGGTTGCCGTGGCGAGCGTCTCCGGGCGGACGCTTTCCAGCCATTGAACACAGGCGGGATTCGGATCGGTCTTGGCCAGCTCGCTGAGGACGTTGGTATCCAGGAGATACTTCACAGCTTCACCTTCCGGACGAGTTCCTTGGAGCGGGGAATCTCCGGCAGTTCGTCCACCGCATGCCGCATGAGCTGCTTGAGCGTCCGGGTTGGCTTCCAGTCGTCGTCCGAAAGATCAGCGGACACAAGCGGCTCCAAGACGATCCGGGGGCCGTCCGTGCGGACGGAGTAGGTCTGTCCGGGGCGTCCGCCCAGCTTGGCCAGGCTCCCCCGGGCTTTGGAGTCGAGTTTGAGGGTTGCCATCATGGTGGGATGATCGTCCCACCGGCGGCATGTGCCGTCAATCCCGGCACATGCCGCTTCCCGAAACACTCGCAAGGGAGAGCCGTCCGCATCCGTCCTCGCGCAGGTTGGACGGACAGGGCGGAATCGGGCGAGAGCGTCCGGTAGGCGTCCGTGCGGCGGTGGAGAGCCGCCCAAGGGAAGCCGCGTGGAATCCGGACGCGGTTCCTCGGACGGGCTGTCCGTATCCGGCACGGCGTCCGGGGCGGGCTTTGCGGGCGCTTCTTTGTCTGAGCCGAAGATGTCGGCCAAGACGGCTCCCAACGCGAGTCCGGCTCCGACATCGAGCAAAGCGGACGGGTCC
>CBFGQE010000353.1:0-4033 GCA_965650815.1 uncultured bacterium | reverse complement strand
GGCAGCTTCTGGAGCGAGGCGACGCACATCGCCACCTTGGCCGTCTGCACCTGCGGAGAAGGGCCGGGATAGCCGAGGTAGGTCGCGATGTAGGCCGCGAGCGAGCCGTTGAACTTGTTGGGATCGTTCGGGAGGTTCCCGTTCTGTGAGTAGGTGAAGAACATGCCGGTCCAGCACGGGCCCGGCAGCCGGTCGTCGTGGTCCATCGTGTAGAGCTCGATGGCCACGCCGATCTGCTTGAGGTTGCTGGTGCAACTGGTCTGGTAGGCCTTGGCCTTCGCCTTGGCGAGGGCGGGCAGGAGCATCCCGGCGAGGATCGCGATGATGGCGATCACGACGAGGAGCTCGATCAGGGTGAAAGCCGGCTGCGGACGGCGGGACGGGGCGGGGCGGTGGAAGGCAGTCATCTCGGTCGGATCTGGGAACACGGGAACATCGTTCGGCCGGACTTCGACCGATGATTGAATCTAGCCGCGCAGGCCGGGCGCGGCAGTGGCCCATATGGGGGATCGGGCCGTTGACGACAAACGGGCGGAGGCTTCGCTCCGTCCTTCTCCGCAGCGTGATCAGCGGAGTCCGCCGGTCAGACGGCTGCGCGTGGCCGCATCGACGGGTTCGCAGGCGCGGTAGCCTTCGCCGTGGCGCGGCAGGGCGGAGGAGAATTCCTCGCGCGCCAAGTCGGACGCGAAGTCCAGCCCGATCAAGGCGCGGCCGATGCGTTCGCCCGACTGCCGGTAGTTGAAGTAGCAGATGTCCGCCCGGTCCCGGACCACGCGGTCGAGGAAGTCGTGCAGCGCGCCGGGCCGCTCGTAGAAGTCCAGCCGCAGAAAGAGCGGGCTGGACAGCAAATCGCCCCGCAGCGGGATGGCCCGGAAGCCGATGTCCACCGCGTCCGGCAACTCCTCCCACTCGAAGCCCGCCGCAGTCAGCTTGGCGGGGAACGCCTCCAGCGTCGCGGCGTCCTCCGCGCCCAGCGCGAAGACCGGCCAGGCGTCGCGCTCGTCCACCTTGCCGTATTGGAAGTCCGCGATGTTGATCCCCGCGAAGCTCGAATCGAGCAGCGCCAGCATCGAGCCGCGCTCTTCCGAGACGCGGATGCGCACCGTGCGCACGTGCGGCCCCACCGCGCCCTGCGACTGCGCGATCAGTCCGAGCTGGAGGAAGTCGATGTTCGATCCCGACACGATCACGAGCACCCGTTTACCCGCGAGTTCGGCGCGTCGCTTCAAGACCGCCGCCAACCCCATCGCCCCGGAAGGTTCCGAGATGCAGCGCAGCCCTTCCCACAGCACGCGGATGGCGGCGCTCACTTCGGCGTTCGTCACCGTCTCGATCTCATCCAGCGTTTCCCGGCACACCTCGAAGGGCAGCGCCCCGGCTTTCCGCACCGCCGTGCCGTCGCAGAAGATGTCCACCTGGTCCAAGGGCACGGGCCGCCCCGCGCCGATCGCCGCCTTCATCGAGGCCTGGCCGATGCCTTCCACGCCGATCACGCGGATTTCGGGCCAATGCAGGCGCAACCAACCCGACACCGCCGAAGCCATGCCGCCGCCGCCGATCTGGAGAAACGCCGCGTCGAACGGGCCTTGGCCCGAGAGCACCACTTCGTCGGCCAACGTTCCTTGGCCCGCCATCACCCGGAGATCGTCGTAGGCGTGGACATAGACCGCGCCCGAGGCCGCCTCGTCCGCGCGCGCCGAGGCCATCGCGTCGTCGTAGCTGTCGCCCGAGAGCACGATCTCCACGAAGTCGCCGCCGTGCAGCCGCACCGCCTGCTGCTTCACCTTGGGCGTGGAACGCGGCATGTGGATGCGCGCCCGCACGCCGAGCCGTTTCGCGGCCAGGGCGACGCCCTGCGCGTGGTTGCCGGCCGACGCCGTGACCACGCCCCGCGCGCGTTCCTCCGGCGAAAGCACCGCCATGCGATTGGAAGCCCCGCGCCACTTGTAGGACTTCACCGCCGAGAGATCCTCGCGCTTCACCCAGATCTCCGGGCCGGGTTCGGGCCCGGACAACACCAGCCGCTCCAACGGCGTGGCCTGGCCGAAACGATAGACCCGCTCCCGGGCGAGGAGGATCTCCTGGCGGAGCTGGCGGTCGAGCGGCAGATCGGATCGTTGCATGGCGCGGAGCGGGCGACGCGACGCGCGTCACGACCGCAGGTCCGATGCAACCGCCGTCCCCGCCGCCGGAGCAAGGCCACAGTTCAGGGGGAAGGGGAGCGGGTCGTAGGCCCAAGGCCGACGCATCAAAAAGTCGCCGACCAGGCCGCAAAGGTAGGGCGAAGGCTCCCGGCGAGCCGCCGGAGGACGCTCCAAAAGAGAGAATGCCACACTGGCGACCCCGGGGAGGTGGAGCGTTTCGGAGTCGCCAGTGTGGCCCCAATAGTAAAGTCGCTCGCCCCAAGGCGGCTCGGCCGGAGCCTTCGCCCTACCCCGCTTTCGCGAAATCCGACGCTTTGCAAGGCGTCGGCACGGCCATTTCGGTGACAAAGAAAATCCCGGACTTAACCAAGTCCGGGACGGATTTGATCTGGGAAACGATTTATTTGGCAAAGAAACGCCGGACTTGATCAAGAACGCGACGAACTTGATCTGGAAAACCACGGACTTGCCAAAGAAATGGCGGACTTGATCTGGAAAATCACGGACTTGACCGAGGAAACGACGAACTTGGTCTGGAAAACGACGGACTTGGCAAAGAAACGGCAGACTTGATCTGGAAAATACCTCCTCCGACCCGGATCGGCGCGCTGTAGGCCGGTCCCCCACCGGGCGCAGCCACTAAGAGGGTGACGGGATGTTGACCGGATGGGCCCTGGGCCGAGTTCTTCAAACCCATTGGGCATCGCTCCCAGCACCGGAGGTGCGGCGGACCGTAGCCCACAGCGTGTGAGCCTGTATCGGAAAGGAGGACAGCGTTGGGTCGGAAGGGGCTGCTGATGGAACGAGGAGCCGCATTGGGCTGGGGAAACTTGGGGTCCGAGGACGAAAACCGGGCCTGTGCATTCAAATGGTCCAAGGGGATGTCTGGCATTCAGACAAGTCTTCGCTTGCGAGGCATGTTTGGAAACTGATACCCCAAATCCGCCCCCATTCTTCTGACGGCAGCGCCCTCGCGGCGTCTTGCTCGCTGTCGGGCGGAGCCATTCAAGCACAACCAATCAGAACAAACCTATGCAACTCTCTATTCTTAGAGTCGTTGTGATCTTGGCATGTTGTGTCGTATCCGTTGCTGCCCGGGCCACCACGATCTTCCAGTCCGCCAACTCCACATCTGTCGCCTGGGAGGCGGAGGACGTGTTTTCCATATCGAACGGAACTCCCACCCTGTGGTTCGCCACGAACGATGCGACGGGGAGCGGGTCACGCGCGCTCTACGCGGCGGGGGCGACGTTGACGACGGCGCCGGCGAGCTTCGCGACGTTCGCGATCCGGTTCCGGTCGGCGGGGGACTACTTGCTGCATTTCACCTGGCGGGCGGACAAGGCGTTCACGGACCTGGATGCGAACAGCGGCAACAGCTACTACCGGCCGAACGAACTCGGCGACCTGGGGGGCGACGTGGCGAACTATGCGACGTCGGCGGCGAACAACTCGCGGCTGCCGCCTGCGGTGAACAACTACGCGATGACGGTGGAGGCGATCACCTACACGGTGACGCAGGAACAGGTGGACGCGGGCGTGCCGCTGATCCTGAAGCTCGGCACCCGCGAGGCCGGCATGTTCATCGACCGGATCGTCCTCAGCCAGGCGGCCTTGACCGAGACGGAGTTCAACGCGCTGGTCAACTCGGACACCGACATCGTCGCGCAGGGTGTGAACGAGACCTATGTCGCCTTTGAGGCCGAACGGGTGAGCAAGATCGTCAACGGCACGCCGACCCTGTGGGCCACCACCAACGACGCCCCGGCCAGCGGCGGCCAGGCCCTCTATGCGCCCGGCGCCACGTTGACGACCGCGCCGGCGAGCTTCGCCTCCTACAGCCTCCGCTTCCGTGCTCCCGGCGACTACACGCTGCACTTCACCTGGCG
>CBFGQE010000352.1:0-4033 GCA_965650815.1 uncultured bacterium | reverse complement strand
TGCCTCTACAGCACCACCTCGGTGCCGATGCCTTTGTCGGTGAAGATTTCGAGCAGCACGGAGTGGGGCACGCGGCCGTCCACGAAGGACACCTTTTCCACGCCGGCCTTCAACGCCGCCACGGCGCTGTCCACCTTGGGGATCATGCCCTTGTCGATGATGCCGATGCGCTTCAGCTCCGGCACTTCGCTGGTCTGGAGATGAGGAATCACCGTGTCGGGATTCTTGAAGTCGCGCATCAGGCCTGGCACGTCGCTCATGAAGACGAGGCGCTTGGCCTTGAGCGCGGAGGCGACCATCGCGGCGGCCACGTCGGCGTTGCAGTTGTGGAGCTGGCCGTGCTCGTCGCGCGCGGTGGGGCTGATCACGGGCGTCTTGCCGCGCGAGATGCACTCGAGCAACGGAGCCGTGTTGACCTCGACCACTTCGCCGACGAACCCGATGTCGAGATCCTCGCCGTTCGGCCCTTTGAGGAAGAGTTTCCGGCACTTGAAAATGTCGGGCCCCGCGAAGCCTTCCGCCTCGCCGCCCAGGGCGTTGATGGCGGCCACGACCTCGGGGTTGATCTCGCGGCTGAGCACCTGGTCCACGACCTTGACCGATTCGGCGTCGGTCACGCGCTGGCCCTGGATGAACTGGGTGGCGATGCCGGATTTCTCCAACGCGCGGGTGATGGCCTTGCCGCCGCCGTGGACGACCACGGGGTTGATCTCCACGGCTTCGAGGAAAACGATGTCGCGGGCCACGCCGTTGCGGATGGCGGGATCGGGCGAGTCCATGAAGGAGCCGCCGTATTTCACGACGAAGGTGGCGTGGCTGAATTTTTGGATGTAGGGCAGCGCTTCAAGGAGCGTGGCCGCTTTCGCGATGAGGTCTTGCATGTCGGTCCATGGGCCGCAGGCCCACGATCTGTTGGCAGAGGAGAAAGGATTCGGCGGACGACTTCCAGCCCGGAAGGTGCGCGGCGAGCAGCGCGTCCATCAGTTCCGCCGGGAGGGTGTTGGAGCGGTTGGTCAGGACCACGACGGACAACCCGTGATCGGGGAAACGCGCGAGGGCGTTGCGGAAGCCCATCGTCGAGCCGCTGTGGGAATGCACCTGGAGCCCGTGCCAACGGCGGCTTTCCCAGCCCATGCCGTAGGGGGAGACAAAACCGTTGGGCAGGCGCAACGGCTCGAACATGCGTTGCACGGCGGGCCAACCGGGAACGCGTTCTTCGTCCAGCGCGCTGCACCAGCGCGCCAGATCTTCCAGCGAGGAATAGACGCCGCCGTCGCCGAGCGTGGCGCTGGTCAGGCTCTGGTCGGTCGAGCGGGCCAAACCGTCCTTGAGCGTGTGGCCGTAGGCGCGTTGCGGCACGGTGTTGCGCTCCGCGACCAGGGCCACGGTGCGGGCCATGCCCAGCGGCCGGAAGAGGCGTTCCGCGAAGACTTCGGGCAAAGGCCGTCCCGCGAGCCGGGCGGCGATCAGCCCGAGCAGCACGTAGCCGGTGTTGCTGTAGCGGAAGTCCGTGCCCGGCGCGAAGAAAAGCAAGGTGGCTTCCTGGAGCAGGGCGAGGACATCGGCGTCGTCGATGGGGTCGGTCTGCCCTTCCGGCACGAGATCCTCGTAGTCCGGCAAGCCCGACGTGTGCTGGAGCAGGTGTTGCACGGTGACGGCCTGCGCGTAGGCGGGCAGTTCGGGCAAGATGGAACGGACCGGCGTGTCGTAGTCCAGGGCGCGGGCATCGATGAAGCCGAGGATCAACGCCGCCGTGAGCTGCTTGGTGACGGAGGCGAGGCGGAAGTTGCTGGCGGGACCGATGGGTGAACGGGTGCGGATGTCCTCCACTCCGACACAATGCCTAGCGAGCGTTCGGCCCCGTTGGAAAACCGCCACGGCGGCTCCGGGCGTCTGGTGGCCCGCGTAGCGGAGCAAGGCTGGAGGCAGAGCGCTCAAGGCAGTCTCCGGGCGGAGAAGTTGAAGTGGGCCCCGACGGCGTGCATGGGCCAAGAGGAACGGCCACGCCCGGGCGCGTCAAGATTCCGCCTCGACGCTGCCGCGCGGCCCGCCGCACCGTGCCGCCATGACAAAGCCACGTCCCGTCGCCTACGCCGTCACCGGCGGCATCGCCTGCGGCAAGTCGGCCAGCGGCGAAGCCCTGGAATCGTTGGGCGTGCCGGTGCTCGACACCGACCGGGTCGGCCACGAGCTGCTGGCGCACGATCCCGAGGTGAGGCGCGAGTTGCGGGCGCGTTTCGGCGACGCGGTTTTCGATGGAGAATCCGTGGATCGAAAGGCGCTGGGCCGCGTGGTCTTCGCCGACGACACGGCCCGGCGCGATCTGGAGAACCTGCTTCATCCCCGCATCCAGCAGCGGGTGCGCGAATGGCTGGCGACGCCGGGGCTCGGGCCGGTCGCGGCCGTGCAGGTGCCGCTGATCTTCGAGGTGGGCTGGCAGGACGAATTCGACCGCGTGGTCTGCGTGGCCTGCTCGCCCTCGGTGCAGCGCGAGCGTCTGCGGCAGCGTGGCTTGGGCGAAGCGGAGATCGACCAGCGCCTGGCCGCGCAATGGCCGGTCGAAGAGAAGATGAAACGCGCCAACGTCGTGGTCTGGACCGATGGGCCGAAGGAGCTGCAGCGCGCGCAGTGGCGGCGGGTGTTGGGGAGGTGAGACAAATTCCTTGGTAGGGACGGCACGCCGAGCCGTCCCCAATTCGAGCGAAGCGAGGCGAACCGAGTGAGCATCTCCTGATGCGTTCGATTGATTCCTGAGAAGCTCGCTGCGCTCGCACCGGCTTCGCCGGTAGCGTGGGACGGTTCGGCGAACCGTCCCTACCCCCAAAGCGGAGAGCTACTTCTTCTTGGGCGCTTTTTCGGCGGGGCGGGTGGAGACGGCGTCGAGGCGTTGCTTCAACCGATCAAGCTCTTCGCGCAGTTCTCGGTTGGTCTTCTGGAGTTCGAGCATGTCCTGGCGGAGATCGGGGATCGCGCTGGCGGGACGGGCGTCTTGGTCGAGGGCTTTGAGCGCGGCTTCGGCGGCGTTCTGGAACCGGTCGTTCCGCGCGGAGACGGCCATTGCCGCCAGGGTGGAACGCGCCGCCGGGTCCTTGAGCTGGCCGAGGCCGTTGATGGCTCCGAGGGCAACGGCTTCGCGCAGATGGCGGGTCTTGGCGAGCAGCACCTGCCGCACGGCGGTCTTGTCGGTCTCGTTGCGCGCGAGGTAGCCCAAGGTGTTGAGCGCGGCGGTCAGGCCGCGTCCGACCAGATCGGCTTCGCGACGATCGAGGGCGGCGCGGAGGGGCGCGATGAAGGCCGGATCGTCGAGCTGGCGCATGGCGGCGACGGCGCTGTCGAAGACGTGTTCGTTGACCGAGCGGCTGTCGAGCTGGGCGATGAGGATCTGGCGCGAAGCATCCGTGGGATGGTTGGCCAAGCCGCCGAGCGCGGAGCCGATGATGTCGGGGTTCTTCTCCGTGGAAACGATGTTGGTCAGGGCGGTCAACGCGGTCGGGGTGGTGAAATCGGCGATGGCCTCAACCACGGCCTTGCGGGCGCGGGCTTCCTTTTGCGCGAGCGAAGCGCGGAGCGCGTCGAAGGCTCCGTCGGTGCCGATCCGGCCCAACGCCTTGGCGGCTTCCACGCGGACGAACCAGCGGTCGTCTTCGTTGAGCACGTCGCGCAGCAGGGCGACGGTGTCGGGGCTCTTTTCCCGCGCCAGCCGTTCGATGGCGTTGATGCGGCCGAGGGGATCGGACTTGTCCGCGAGTTGCGCAACGGTCAGAGCGCGGGGCGGAGTGAAGTCGATGCTGGCGAGGAGGGAGACTTCGGGATCAAGCCGCACGATGGTCGGCGCGGAGGGGAAGGCGATCTCGAAGTCGGCGGTGCGTCCATCGACCTGCACGACCTTGTCCACTGTGCCGAACGCTCCCTGGAAACGCAGTGTGAGCGGGAACTGGAAATCCAGCACCTCGTCGTTCATCGGCTGGGTCTGCCGCAGGGAGACGCGCGCGATCTTGGCGCGGGCGTCCCAGACATAGTCGGCTTTGAGCGC
>CBFGQE010000351.1:0-4039 GCA_965650815.1 uncultured bacterium | reverse complement strand
GAACTCGGATGCTGCTCACGCTCACCACCACGCACCGGCCCGCGACGGACCTCGGCTACCTGCTGCGGAAGAACCCCGCGCGCGCCCAGGCGTTCAACCTTACCTTCGGCCGCGCCCACGTCTTTTATCCCGAAGCCTCGGAGGACCGCTGCACGGCCGCGTTGCTGGTCGAAGTCGATCCCGTCGGCCTCGTCCGCAACCGCCGTGGCCCCTCCGGCGACGGGGGCTTGCTGGACCAATACGTCAACGACCGTCCCTACGCCGCCTCGTCCTTCCTCAGCGTCGCCCTCGCCAATGTCTTCGACGCCGCGCTGGGTGGCCGCTGCAAGGAGAAGCCCGACTTGGCCGAGCTTCCCCTGCCCCTGGAAGCCCGTCTCGCCGCCGTGCCTTGTCGGGGCGGCGAGGAATTTCTCCGCAAGCTCTTCGAACCGCTCGGCTACACCGTCGCCGCCGAACGCCAACCGCTGGACGCACGTTTCCCCGAGTGGGGCGAGAGCCCTTACTTCCGGGTCGAACTGCGCGCCACCCTGCCGCTCCACCAGCTCCTCAGCCATCTCTACGTGCTCCTGCCGGTGCTGGACAACGACAAGCACTACTGGGTCGGCGACGACGAGGTGGAAAAGCTCCTTCGTCACGGCGAAGGCTGGTTGGCCGAACATCCCGAGCGGAAGACCATCACCCGCCGCTACCTGAAGCATCGTCGCAGTCTGGTGGACGACGCCATCGAACGCCTTGCCGGCGAAGCCGACACGCATCCCGACGATACCGCCCAAGCCCGCAGCGATGAGGAAGAAGCCTTGGAGTCCGCCGTAGGACCGGCCTCCCGTAGCGGCGAATGGGAGTTCGCCGCCAAGTCGAACCTTGGAGTGCGCCGGCTCGACGGCGCTTTGGAGCAGCCGCTTGGGCCGGAGTCGCCGCACCAGAGCGGTGTCGAACCACCGCAGTCCAAAGAGCCCACCCCCGTAGGACAGGCTTCCAGCCTGTCCACCCCAACCGACGGAGCGCGTCAGCGATCCGCCACCACTACCGAAAACGCCTCGTCCCCTCCGGAGGACAGGCAGGATGCCCTCCCTACTCTCCACGAAATCCGCCTCGCCACCGTCGTCGCCGCCCTTCGCGCCAGCGGCGCCGCCAGCGTGCTGGATCTCGGCTGCGGCGAAGGCAAGCTCCTCCGCCTGCTGCTCAAGGAAAAGCAGTTCACCCGCATTGTCGGCATGGACGTCTCCCATCGCGGGCTGGAGATCGCCGCCGACCGGCTCCACTACGACCGCCTCCCGCCCAAACAAAAGGAGCGTCTCCAGCTCCTGCACGGCTCCCTCATGTATCGCGACGCCCGCCTCGCCGGCTTCGATGCCGCCGCCGTCGTGGAAGTCATCGAACACCTCGACCCGCCGCGCCTGGCCGCCTTCGAGCGGGTGCTCTTCGAGTTCGCCCGTCCCGGCACCGTGGTCCTGACGACGCCCAACCGCGAATACAACGTGATGTGGCCTACCCTCCCCGTCGGCAAATTCCGCCACCGCGACCACCGCTTCGAATGGACCCGCGCCGAATTCCGGGCCTGGGCCCACCAAGTCGCCGCCCGCTTCGGCTACACTGTCACCTTCGCCGCCATCGGCCCGGAGGATGAAAACGTCGGTGCGCCGACGCAGATGGGTCTTTTTCGAATCACCGAACCGAACTGCTCTCTCGGAATATGAAAACACCCTTAAACTCAGACTGGGTTGACCATGCTGCAAAAGCCTTGAACGAACAGGGATTTCTGTTTCAGCAGAAAGCAAGCGAAGAAATGGAGGCGGGCTTTGATACGGGCCGCCACAAGTGGATTCTTGAAGCCACCGAATACCCAGTTTCAGCCGCCAACGGGAAACAAACTCGTATTGATCTTGTTCTCTCCCACCACCAACACAATGGGGTTCATCTCGCGGTCGAATGCAAAAGGCACAATCCGTCGTTCAAAGCCTGGCTGGTGTTCGACACGTCGCCCTTAGGAAGGCGGCACTCCGAGCGAAGCTGTTTTTTGGAGACCGCCAGAATTCAACAGCGACCACTGAAGGGGTTTCAGGATGTTTGCGTCACAATCGACTCTCACGAAATGGAGGATCACAGGGCGTTCAACTTCTATCTGGAGTGCAAGCTGGATTGGCCAACGCAAGGCCCAAGCGGACAACGCCAAAGGGCCTCATCAACTGACGCCATCGAAGATGCTCTAGGACAAATCATGCTGGGCCAATCCGGTCTCATGAAAAAGCTCTGGCGCATCAAGGATCATATGTTTTGCAGAAGTATCCCCGTCATCTTGACCACGGCTCAACTGCTAGAAGTGCAACACGCCCCGCAGAATGTTTCTGTGGAGCAAGGACTGATCGAAGCAAAGGACCTTAAACTGACGCCACTGGATTTTGCACCCATCAATTACCGGGCCGCCGACGATCTTTCGTTGAACAGTATTGCCGAAGTTTTTTCAGGTCCGGACATCACATCCGACCTTATCAGTCGGCAAACAAGAACGGTCTTCGTGGTTCAGTCTAAGTCTATCGTAAAATTCCTGGCGTGGGCCGGCCATCACTTGGTCGAACATCTTCCGTAGAGTTCCAATGACCCTCACCCTTCCCGAACTTTCCCTCGTTGTGCTGGTCGGCGTGTCCGTCTCGGGCAAGAGCACGTTTGCTCGGCGGCATTTCCTGGGCACGGAGATGGACGCTTCTGGAAGCACTTCGACCCTCTCATGCACCTGATCGTCTTCATCGGCATCCAGGCGACGGGCAAATCGTCGTTCTACCGCGCCCGCTTTTTCCACACCCACGTCCGGCTCAATCTGGACATGCTGAAAACGCGCCATCGGGAAGGCATTCTCTTCGACGCCTGTCTCAACGGGAAAGCCGCCGCCGTGGTGGACAACACCAATCTCACCAATGCCGACCGGGCCCGATACATCGGGCCAGCCAAGCAGGCAGGCTTCAGGGTCTCCGGCTACTTCTTTGAATCAAAGCTGGCCGATGCCTTGGCGCGAAACTCCACCCGAACCGGCAAGGCACGGATTCCAGATCCGGGAATCCGCTCGGCCTCTCATCGGTTGGAACTTCCCTCGATCGAAGAAGGGTTCGACGAACTCTTCTTCGTCAGGCTCAATCCGCCCGACGAATTCACCTTGGAGGAATGGAAGCATGAAGTTTGACGAGCTGGACAAGAAGATGCGGCGCTTTGAAACCGCCCACGACCACTGCGTGCTGCCAGGACTGTTCATGGTCGCCCGATTGGACGGCCGTGGGTTCACCCGGTTGACCAAGGATGTCCACAAGTTCGAGGCACCCTATGATCCCGTGTTTCGAGATCACATGGTGGCGGTGATCGAGCATCTGATGAAGGATGGCGGACAGGCGCGCTGGCTGCGCGCCCATCTCGCGTCCGGCGGCGGCATGAACGATCTCGCGCGGATGGCGAGCGAGATGTTCGAGGACGGCGCGCCGCTGGACTGATTGCTGGTTACGAGCGGTGCGGGTTGTTGGGACGGTTGTCGAAGCGGTTCGGCACGCCGTCGCCGTCACGGTCGCCGTGGCGCCAGCCGCCGCGCTCCAGTTGCCAGCCGCGGTCGCCCTGGCGCCATTCCGGACGGTGCCAGACATAGCCCGGACGCACCCGTTCCCAGTGGCCGCGCACCCAGGTGTAGCGGTGGCCGTTCCAGTTCCAGTAACCCGGCGCCCACTCGTAGCCGTGGCGCGCGGCCGGCACGACTTCGTGGCGCGGCGGCGGCGGCGCGGTGCGGACGACGACGACATCCCGGGCGAACGCCTGCGCCGGCAGGACGGCGGCGGTGCTCACGATGGCAAGGGCGGTGGCAGCAAGAATGCGTTTCATGGTGGTTCTCCTTTGGTTGCGCTGTGAAGTTGCGCTGTGAGACCACTATAGCGAGAAGCCGCCCGCATTTGCCGGATTGAATCCGGCGCTTACAACCGATACATGCTGCAACAGGCCGGTAACAGATTTTCACGAGGCCGGATGCAAAAAGGGCGCCCCCGCAGGGACGCCCTTTCTGGTTCGC
>CBFGQE010000350.1:0-4043 GCA_965650815.1 uncultured bacterium | reverse complement strand
TGAGGTCGTAGGGGCCGAGGCGCGTCGTGCGGAGTCCGTTGGGCCGGTTGTATTGCGCGATGACCGTGCCGCCTGCCTCTACGTAGGCGAAGAGGCCGGGCAGGTTGTCGGCGAGGTCGGTGCGCTCGTTGAAGGCGCGCACGCCGATGACCACGGCGTCGAGACCACGCAGCTTCTCCTGGGTCAGGTCCGCGCCGGCGAGCGTCGTGACCGAGTAGCCGAGCTGGGTCAACGCCTCGACCGTGTCGTCGCCCGCGCCGGGCAGATAGCCGACCTTGTCACCGCGCTTGGCGACTTCGAACGAGGACACCTTCAGCCAGGCGGCCGGTTGGAGTAGTTGAAACGGAATGTGCGGATAGGCGATCTCGACGCGCCGGTTGCTGAAGCGCGCGCCATCGATTTCCGCCACGGCCAGGACGCTGGCCAATGACGCGGCGGCTGGTGCGGCCAGGGTGAACTCGACCGTGGCCGTAGCGCCCGCCTCGGCGATGGCGAAGGTTTGGCTGGCCGGCGACACGCTCCATCCGGAGGGCATCTCCAGCCTCAAGGTGCCCTTGGCTTCGGCCCTCGCGGCTTTCACTTCCACCCGAACCGTTTTCTGGCCGCCGGGCGCGACCACGACCACGCCCGAGTCGAACTTCAACGACACCGGCGCGATCACGCCCAGCGCCCGCGTCGGCCGACCCGCCTGGGCCGGAGCCACGACCGGATCGGTCACCACCAGCGTCTGGCCCGAGACCTCGAACTCGTATTCCACCTCGAAGCTCGGCGGATTCTCCGGCAAGCCGATGAGCTTCGGATCGGCCACGCGCGACATGCCGGTGGTGGGTTCTTCGCGAAGCCAATAGGGCTGGGTCAATGGCGTGGACTTCGGCACCGCAAAAGTAAGTTCACCGGACGCCTCCTGTCCCTGGGTAAGAGCCGTGGCAGCCTTATTCTCCGCCTGTCCTTTGACCCGCACCGCGTTCAGCCGAACCGGAAGATCGCTGGCCATTCGGACCTCGTAGCGAACCCGCAGGGTCTCGCCCGGCACCACTTCGCCGACCGTGGCGACGCTGGAAACCTCCAGGCCGAGGCAATGCTGGACGATGCGGTCCAACTGCCGTCGCTTGTCGTCCACCACGGGATCGGCCGGCAGCGCGGCAACGAGCTTCCGCAGTTCCAGCAACGCCGGAACGCTCGCCATCGGGTTCTTCGGATCAAACCGCTTCAACGCTTCCCCGGCCTGTCCGGCGATGGCCGCACCTCCGGGCACGCGGTTCCACGTCGGGTCGATGCCGTCCATCAGGTCGTTGATCACGGGCAAACCTCCCAACAGCGTGAAGCTCTCGCGCCAAGAACCATCGCCCGAGCCCGTGGGCCGCAAGCCGAAGCCCTGCGTCTTGTGCTGGGCGCGGCTGTGCATGGCGATGGTCTGATAGGTCTGGCCGGTGACGGCGTCGGTGCCTCCGGCCAACAGCGGCAGGCTATCATCGCTCCCGCCACCGCGACCGTTCTGCAAAATGCGCGTCGGCTGCCACGGCGTGAGCCCTTCGGCGAGCTGTTCGGGAAACGCCGTCGGATCGCCGGAGAGTTTGAAGGCTTCCAAGGCCAGCGCGGCCGACGCGGTGTGGTGCCCGTGCGTGCCGCCCGGTTGCGGGGAAAAGCGGGTGACGACCACGTCCGGCCGAAAAGTGCGGTAGAGGCGGACGATGTCCGCCACGACCTGTTGGCGGTCCCAGATGGCGAGGGTTTCGTCGAGGGTCTTCGAGTAGCCGAAGTCCAGCGCACGGGTGAAGAACTGGCGTCCGCCATCAAGCCGCCGGGCCATCAGCAGCTCCTGGGTGCGGGCGAGGCCGAGCAGTTCGCCAAACTCCGGCCCCAGCTCGTTCTGCCCGCCGTCACCGCGCGTGAGCGAGAGGTAGGCGGTGCGGTAGGCGCGTCCCCGGGCGAGGTAGGTGATGAGCTGGGTGTTCTCGTCGTCGGGATGCGCCGCGACGTGGAGCACGGTGGCGTAGGTGGCGAAGGCCCGCAGTTCCTCGCGGATGGCGGCGGGGGAGACACTGTTAGTGGCCGCTTGGGATGAAAGAACCATGCCGAGGAAAAGCAGTCCGAGGCAGGCGCGAAAGATGACAGCTAGCCCAAGAGGAATCCCCTTATCCGGTCTTCGGCCACCCTCTCCCCAACGGATGGGGAGAGGGACGGGGTGAGGGGCCTCCGTGAAATGGATCAGGCTGGAAGCCCGGCCGCCTCCGCAGGATGTCGCGCGGAGCGATCGCATCACTTCAGCGACGCCGCGAGTTCCTTGGCCTGGCGGGCCATGACGCTGTTGGCGCCTTCCAGCTTGATCCCGCTCTCGGCCGCTTCGGCCGCGACGGCCTTGGCTTCGGCGTTCTGGCCGAGCTTGGCCAGCAACCGCGCCTTGAGCAGCAGGCTGCCGGGATAACCGGCGCGCAGCTTGATCGACTCGTTGACCCACTCCAGCGCCTGTTTGGCATCGCCACCGTTGTTGAAGAGCAGCGAGGCCGCGCCGTAGTAGAAGTTCCACGTTTTGGCCTCTCCGGCCTTGATCGCCGCCTCGATCTTCGGCTGGACCACCGCGACGGTGTCCACGGTCAGCGCCACCGGCACGCGGGTCGTTTCCCAATCGAGCAGCAGCGTCGCGCCCGTGTCACGGAGGGCGTCGAAGCCGATGCTGAAGGTCTCGACCGGCGAGGCCAGCTTGATGGGCTTGGCCTTCACGCGGGCAGTGTCGTTCTCCGGCTTGTAGGCGTAGGCGCCCCAGGAAGCTTTCTCGGGGAGCTTCTGCACGATGACCGTCCACTCGGCCTTGTCCGGGATGGTGAAGAGCTCGTAGGTGCCGGCGGCCAGCTTCGCCCCGCCGAAGGTCACGCCCGTGCTGAAGGAGATGCGCGTGGCCGCGTTGGCCCCGGTGCGCCAGACCTCGCCGAACGGAACGAGAGAGCCGAAGATCTCGCGCCCTTTCATGCTGGGCCGCGAATAGATGACCTCCACGTCGGTCAGGCCGACCTTCTGCTTCACCGTGGCGGCCGGGCTGGCGGCGGGAAACTCGACCGCCGGAGTCTGGGCCGAGACGTCGGGGACCAAAGCCAGTCCGCAGACCAGCGCGAGAGAGGAAACGATTTTTGGATTCATGGTTTAAGAATGCCGGGAATGGACCGTGACCAAGCGATCTCCGTTCATTTCTTGACGGTGAACGCCACGGTGTAGGCGGTCTTTTCCCAGGACAGCTTGATCACGCCGCCACCGGAAGCGCCCTTCTCGATCGCGACGGTGAACTGGTCCACGTCGGTTTCCAGCGCCTCTTTCTTGGCGTCCACGCGGGCCACGTCGGTCTTCTCGTTCACCGGCACGCCCCACCCGCCGAGCGTGCTGCTGAAGGCGAGCTTGGCCGAACCGTCTTCGTTCGGGACGAAGTAGAGCGTATAGGCCCCGGCGGGAATGGTGGTCTCGCCGATGACGAGCGGTTGCTGGGTGATGAGCGTAGTGGCTTCGTCCGCGCCCATCCGCCAGGCCTTGCCGTAGGGCACCAGCCCGCCCCAGACCTTGCGGACTTCGCCGCCGCGCGGGTTCTTCGTGTAGGGCCGTCCATAGGTGACGGTGACGCGGTTGCCGTCGATCATCGCGCTGACGGTCTCGTGCGGGCTGGTGCGTGCGCGCTGCGCCTGAAGCGGCGAAGCGGCGATCAGAAGGGTGGCGGCGACGGCGAGGAGGGTGCTGAGCGTTTTCATCGGTTCAATGGTTGCGGTTGGTTGCGGAAACGTCCTGCGCATCGCATCCGGGATGCGTTTTCGGGTCAGGTGCGGCGGACATTGGCCGCTCCCCTGCCGGAATGCAAACGCGTCTCCCACGGAGCGGAAGACCCGTCGTTCTCCGGGCGGATGCGGGGTGCCAACCCTTGGAAACTCCCGCCAAGCCGGGCCGTTACAACGAACCTAGCGCGCGCTCCACGCGAGGGTTTCCGCGCCGTCGGTTGACGCTCCCCGTCTCCACCCCTAGCTTCCGCGCCCGATGTCGAAACCGGCCGCCCCGGCGTGCATCCG
>CBFGQE010000349.1:0-4047 GCA_965650815.1 uncultured bacterium | reverse complement strand
CGCGCTGTTTGGCCAGCGGGTCCACATACCAACGGTAGGCGCCGATCTCCATGGCGGACAGATAAGGTGTGTTCTCTTCGTGCCAGCGTCGCCACGCGGAGGCGTCGCCATCTTTGGGGCCTTCGGGCGCGTAGCGGGCCAAGAGACGTGAGGCGCGGGCGGCGGGTTCACCGCCTTGCTTCAACGCCGCGATGGCTTTGGTGAAGAAGGCCGGGGTGTCGAAGGGTTCGCTCAGCGCGACCAAGTCGAGATCGGGCTCCAGTCGGCCTTCGGCATTGGGACGGAGGAATTGTCCGGTGCTCTGCCACCAGGCTTTGGCTTCCTCTTCGGTCGCCTTCTCCACTGTGCGGAAGGTTTCTGGACTCAGCATGGGAGCCAATCCGGCGACGCCGCCGTATTTGCCTTCGGTCCGCGCCTTCACCTGATCGCGCCGGTAGTGTTCCGGCGAGACGAAGACCGACGGCGTGACGGCGATGGGCTGGTCGTCGGCGAAACGGCTGATGTAGGCGATGGCGTTGAGCAGCAGCGCCTGGCCGGTTTCGTTCATCTCGGCGGGCGACTGCTCGAAGCCGAAGTGGAAGAGGTTGCCCTGTCGCCACAGCGCGGCGGCGGTGGGCGTCTTGTCGTTGATGCCGCTGGCGAGGAACTCGATCTCGGGATGGCGGTTGAAGAAGCCGCTGTAGGTGCACCAGCCGGCTTTCCAGTCGCGCTTGTAGTCCTCGACCAAGGGGATCACGTCGATCTCGGCTTCCTTGATCTCGCTCTTCCAGACGCCGGGCGTGGGTTGCCGCCATTTCTTCATGGGGACGGGCACGGGGCCGCGAAAGATTTCGTGGTCCTTTTGCCCGTAGAGGAAAGGATACAGGCACGTGCAGCCGGAGCCGCCTCGCACTTGCCAGGTGACGGCGGTCAACAGCCCGGCGCTGCCTAACAGCACGGTGGGACGTCGCCATGCGGCGCGGTCGCCGAGCGGATGTTTGCGAAGCTGGGTCAGTTCGCCGCCGAACTGGGGCCAGTCGAGCAGGACGACATCGAAGCCGTCGGCATCGGTGAGCCGGAACTGGTCGCGGTGGGCGACGGTCACGGCCGCAAGGTTCGGCGCGAGGTAGTCCTTGAATTCTTTGGCGCGGGCGGAGCCGGGCTCGCCCAAGTAGAGCACGCGCAGTTGCTCCAAGGGTTTGGCGGCGGAGAGAGCGCCGGTCGAGCCGAGCAGGGCCAGCAGGCAGAAGAGGCGCAGCAGAGACGGGGAGATTTTCATGGTTTGGCCGGGGTTGGAGCGGGCAGTTGGAAGGAGGCTTCGGCGGTGAGGGTTTTCGGCGGCCAGCAGAGTTCGTCGTTGCAGGCCTGGGAACGGATTTCGCAGCGGACGGTGAAGTCGCCCTTCGCATTGGGCGGGACGAGAAACGAGCGACGGATGGTGAAATCTCCGCGCAGAATCTTGTGGCCGTTCTTCTCGATGGAGGCGGGGAAACGCCATTCGTTCAGCGGCTGCCAGCCATCGGGCAACTTCAGTTCGAGGGCGAGCGGGTGGTAGGTCTTGGCCGGTTCGTCGGGGCCGTAGATGTAATGTCCGGCGGCGACGCGGACGTGCAGTTTGGCCACGACGACGGTGCCGGGTTGCGGCGGGCTTGCGAAAGAAAGGCCGACCGTGACCGGTTGGCGCGCGTCGGGTTCGGGCACCGAAGTCGAGGCGGCGTTGGTCCAGCCGATGTCGCCGAGGTTCCAGACGCGCTCGGCGGTGGTTGGAACCGTCAACGGGAAGGAGAGGTTCTCCAAGGTTTCGGGAGACTGGAAACGGCCTTCACCGGGAACCGTCAGAAAGATGATTCCGCCATAGAGCCCGGGGACCATCGCGCGGAAACGGAACGTGCCGTCGGCTTGGATCGGGACGGAGCGATAGCTCGGATTGACTTGGCCGTCGCGGCGCAGAGGCATTTGGAGATTCACCCAAGTCCGCATCGCGGACGCTTCCTCGGAGAAAAGCCAATCGGCGAACCACTGGCGGCGTCCTTCGTCGTCCAGCCCGGAAGGAGCCATGATGGGAGCGGGGAACTGGCGGGCAACGTTGAGGGTCGCGTAGCGCCAGTCGTAGTTCGCCGGAGCGTCGTCGGGCAGGACGATCCGGCCGGTCACGTCCATGCCAACAACTTCGATGGCTTCATCGTTGGGCGCGCCGGGAGCGGCGCGGATGACATGGACGAGGTTGGCGTGTTGCGGGCGGCCGACCGGAACGCCCATGCCGGGGACGGGTTGTTCTGGATCGACCAGACAGAGGCCGACGATCCCAGGCGGCACGCGGTCGAAGGCGAAACGGCCGTCGTCGTCGGTGGTCGCGGTGTGGCCGGAGAGCGGATGCGGATACGAGACGATGTTCGTGCCGCGCCGCATCGGTTGGTTTTCCAGCAACAGCGCGATGGGCTGGCGGCGCATGGGCTGGCCCTGGTAACGCAGCCTGCCGGAAAGCGACGCCCACGGATTCAGCCGGATTTCGGCGGGCGCGGTGTTGGTCGCGGGCAGGGAGGCGAAGCCGCTTTCGTGCAGCACCAAGCCGGTCCGGGATTCGACCGAGTCGTCCAGCGCGGCATGGCCTTGGGCGTCGGCCACGGTGGCGAAGGTGTTCTCGGTTTCGTAGCGCTGGAGCGGTTTGAAGCGGCCGTTTTCAGGGCGGAGGTAGAACGGTTGTTGGGAGAGACGCAGCTCGGCTCCGACGGCGGGTTTTCCTTCCGGCGTGACGATGCGGGTCTTGGTTTCGGTGAACGGTTTCAAGATCACGGTCAGCGGTTCCGCATCCGATTCCAGCGGTCCGACCACTTGGGTCCGGAAACCGGCGGCCTTGAACTGGAGGCCATATCGAAAGGGAGGTGGCATCTGGCCGATGACCGGAGACGTGAGCTCGAAGAGAAACTTCCCGTCGGAGAAAGTTTTCTTGCCGTGGTCGGGTGCGGTGAATCTTCCCGTCTCGCTCGGCAAGCCACCCATGAACATTCCCGGCGTGAGCGTGAACGAGGGGATCGGTTTCCCGGCTTCGTCCTGCACCGTGCCTTTGAACACCAAGATGGGCGGCAGGGTGATCGCGCGTTCCTCGGGCGTGGGTTCGAGGCGAACCATGAGACGCATGAAGCCGTCCTTGGTCAGATCCACCGAGATGTGTCCGGCGGGACTGTTGGTGATCCGGAAACGGCCTTCGGCGTCGGTCTCGCCGTTCCAGCCGGGATAGCGCATCAGTTCGCCGGCTTCGTCCCACCGCACCTTCACGCCGGACAGCGGCTGGCCTTTCGCATCGACCACCCGGGCCGAAACGGTGCGGCCGGGAACGAGCTTGAAGGTCAGGGGTTGCAGGCCGGGCTTGAGTTCGACGACGCGGGCGGAGGGCGCGAAGCGCGGCGAAAAAACGCCGAGGGCCCATTTCTTCGCAGCCAAGCCGGGGAAGCTGAATTTGCCGGCGGCGTCGGTCTTGGTCTTCCGGTTCTCCTCGATGCCCCAGAGCATGTATTCGTCGCCGTAGAAGACGTCGGTGTCCGCCAACGGCTGGCCGGAGGGATCAAGCACCACGCCTTCGAGCCGGAGGAGCGGTCGGAGCTGGCTCTTGGCGGAACCGTCGGCGAGCGCCGCCATCGGTGGATCGGAAAGCTCCTGGGTCTCGAAGTCCGCGTGACGGAACTGCAACCGCAACTGCGAGACTTCGGTCGGCACCCAGTCGGCGGACCAACGCCCCTGCGCATCGGTCACGACGGGCAGTTCATCGACCGGGATACGCGGGCTGGTGAGTCGCCGAGGGAAGTTGAGGAAGACCTGCACGCCGGGGATGGGGCGGGTGGATTCATCGACGACGGTTCCTGAAACCGTCCGGGCCAGCGGCAGGGCGAGGCGCGGCGAAGGGTTGTCGGAGGAGAGGGCGATTTGCTGCGGGACGCGGCCGGGGTGCTTCGCCGTGACGCGCAGGTCCGCCGCGTCCTCGGGCTCCGCCAACTTGAAGAGGCCTTCCCCGAATTGAGCCGAGGCGGTGCCGTTCGACGACCACGAAGCCGTCACGGTGGCGTTGCTCAG
>CBFGQE010000348.1:0-4064 GCA_965650815.1 uncultured bacterium | reverse complement strand
GAGGGGATCTCAGACAGCGATGCCTTGATTCCCCTCTATGAAGAGGGGTGGCGCGAAGCGCCGGGGTTTGTGGGGCGTCATCGAAGAGTGTGAAATATTTAGGCGCGCGTGCCCGTCGCCCGTCGCCGATTCCCCCGAATGGGTGAGTGTTACGCTCGCCGGGCAATGATAGGCTGGGGGGCCGGCCGAGGTAATGTTTCGACCGCGCATTCATTGTCGCCATCATGCCCGATCTCGAGTTCATCCCTCCCGTTATGGAATCAGCCCCGCCCGGCTCGACGATTCGTCTGTTGGTGGTCGACGACCACCCGCCGATGCGTTTCGGCCTGGTCGCGCTGGTCCGGAGCCAGCCCGACATGGACGTCGTTGCCGAGGCGGCGGACGGGGAGGAGGCGGTCGAGGTTTACGAGGACGTGCGGCCTGACGTGGTGTTGATGGATCTGCGCATGCCCGGGATGGGTGGGGTGGAGGCCATCATCGCGATCCGCCAGCGCGACCCGGAGGCGCGCATCATCGTGCTCTCCACCTACGACATGGACGAGGACATCCATCGCGCGATGCAATCCGGCGCGAAATCCTATCTCTTGAAGGATATGTCGACCGAGGAGGTCGCGGAGACGATCCGCGAGGTCCATCGCGGGGGCAATTCGCTGCCCAGCCAGGTGGCGGAGCGGCTTTCGCAGCGTTCGCAGCGGCAGACCCTGACCGAGCGCGAGCGCGATGTGCTCACGGCCCTGGTCAAGGGCCGCAGCAACAAGGAAATCTCCGCCAACCTGCACATCTCGGAGGACACGGTGAAGTCGCACCTCAAGACCCTCTTCGCCAAGCTGCAGGTGCGGGACCGCACCGAAGCCGCCGTCGCCGCGATCCGGCACGGCATCGTGCATCTCGACTAGGCGGGTTGGCCTGAGAGGCGGCTCGCGTTGAGGTGGAACGCCCTGACCGCAGGGCGTTTTCCGAGCCAAGCGCGCTGGGGTCAGCGCGCTCCACCATTCCCCACGGGTCGGAAGATCCGTGCCACTTTCAAACCAAGTTTACACCCCTTTCGGCGGCGCTCCACCTGCCGCCAATCGTCTGCGGAAGCCGGTTTCACCCATTCGAGTGATAGCTGAGCGGGCGACAGGGTTGTAGTATGGACCCGCTTTCACCGTCGGCCTTCGAGGCTCTCACGAGCATCCGGTGCCGACTTTTAATCTCTCCACCCCGTCACCCTTTCCGTCCAGCGTCCCTCCCCGCCGAGAGCGGATGGTCCTCGTCCCCGATTTTTGTTAACGCACCTAATCGCTTCCGAGTTCCTTGCGCCCTGTCATCCGCTACTGTCTGCACCGTCCATCCTTTTTCCCAAACCGAACGACCCGACTCCGGGTTGGTCCGGAGTTCCTAACCCCACACCAACATGAAATCAGATCGCCATCTCATGGCTGACATCTCGCATCCGGAGGCGCTCCGTCGCTTCTGTGCGATTGCCCTACTCGTCGCGGCCGGCTGCGGAGCCGTGCCGCTTGCTTATTCCGCGGATCCCGTAGTCGCCGACGACCAGCCGGAAAAAAAGAAGGAAGTGAAAGAAGAAAAGGAGGCAGACGTCCTCGAACTCGCTCCTTTCCAGGTCTCCACCACCAAGGACAAGGGCTATGCCGCGAGCTCGTCGCTCGCCGGCTCGCGCCTCAATACCGAGCTCCGCGACATCGCGGCCGCCGTGCAGGTCATCACGCCGGAGTTCATGAAGGACATCGGCGCCACCAATATCCAGAAGCTCCTCGTCTACACGACCAACACCGAGGTGGCGGGCGTCGACGGCAATTTCTTCGGCGGCGACGCCTGGAGCAACGGCTACTCGCGGAAAATGCTCGTCGAGCCGCACAAGACCACGCGCATCCGCGGTCTGAACGATGCCGACTACACCCGCGACTACTTCCCCTCGGACGTCCCGATGGACTGGTATAGCCTCTCCCGCGTGGACATCAGCCGCGGACCGAACTCGGTCCTCTTCGGTCTGGGCAGCCCGGCCGGCCTCATCAACAACACGCTCAAGGTGCCCAACATGACGAAGGACGCCAATATCGCGGAGTTCACGGTGGGCAGCTTCGGCTCCACCCGGGTGCAAGTTGATATCGATCAGACGATCATCCCGGGCCAGCTCGGCGTGCGCGTCGTCGGTATGCGCGACCATGCGCGCTACCGGCAGGAATATACCTTCAACCACGACGAGCGCCTCTTCGCGGCGCTGCGCTGGCAGCCGCGCCTGCGCAAAGGGATCTTCACCCAGATCGACGTCCAGGCGGAGTCGGGCCGGATCAACGCCAACCGCCCGGTGTCCGGCACGCCCAGCGACTTCCTCTCGAGTTGGTTTGGCGGCGCGAACCGCCTGTCCATTCCCAACGACGAGTATTGGACCGCCCCCGGTTTCGTCGAGGACCTCTACGCCTCGCAGACCCTCGGCGGACAGATGTGGGACAACCACCCCGTGTCGTTCTTCGGCGATACCGCCAGCGGCACCGTGGGCCTGCCCAACAGCTCGATCCAAGCCATGCTGATGCGCGGTGAACCCAACGTCAACGGAGGCGGGTGGGGCAGCTGGGTCGGCATGATCAATCCCAACTGGATCGGGAAGCCCGAGCACCCGA
The DNA here is from genome assembly GCA_965650815.1 of uncultured bacterium. Taxonomy (GTDB): domain Bacteria; phylum Verrucomicrobiota; class Verrucomicrobiia; order Limisphaerales; family CANJSG01; genus CANJSG01. Next base: position 1,440 of record CBFGQE010000348.1, on the reverse strand, counting down.
AAAACTCCAAGGCTTATTTCGCCAACAACCCGACGGTCACCGCGGCCATCAACGCCTACGAGACCCAGACCGGCAAGACCTTCCGCGGCTTCGGCCAGGGCATGTGGCCCACGCAAATGATCGTGGACGGACCGCTCGCCGAGATGATGTATGACCAGAATCTCATCGGCCCGAACAAGAGCGAGTTCAACGACTTTGACGTCATCAACCTCGGCTTCACCCAGGCCTACCTCGACGGCCGCGTCGGCCTCAATGTGAGCTATAACAAGCAGGACTACACCTCGGGCTACACCAACCTCATGGAAGGCCTCTGGGGCATGAACATGATCTCCGTGGACGTGAACAAGACCCTGCGCGGCAGCACCACGCCCAACCCGAACTACGGCCGCCCCTACACCGTCGGCGAAGGCCGCGGTGGCATCTATGAAAAGAGCCGGGAAAACTGGCGCGCCACGGCCTTCGGCACGCTCAAAGCGTCGGACTTTCTCCGGAGCGACGCCTGGCTGACCAAGGCCCTCGGCGAGCACACCTTCACGGGCGTGCAGTCGTTCCAGCGCTACGATAACTTCGACCGCTCGTTCGCCCTCTACCGCTGGAAGCCGGAATACCTGCAGGCGGTCTCCAACTGGAATGGCTACGCGACCTGGCGCGGGATTCATTACCTCGGCTCCAGCCTCCTGAACACCGCCTCGATGAACACCATCACGGGTCTCTCCGGTCTCCAGGAAGTCCACGCCCCGACCGCCACCCAGAATGTCTGGCATTGGAATCGCAACCAGAACAAGTGGACGCAGTCGAGCTTCTCGCTGCTGAACTCGGAAGACAATCGCGACAATCTCTACGACGGTGTCTCGCAAGGCTTCGACGAGACCAAGTCCAAGTCCTTCGTCTGGCAGGCGAAGATGCTGAACAACGTGCTGGTCCCGATCTTCGGGTGGCGCGAGGACGAATACACGCGCTACAACAAGCCCTCGAGTCCCAAGCGCGATGCGACCTATAGCTATGTCCTGCCCTTCAGCCCCGATTGGAACTACGACAACGTCACACCGATCTACGCCAAGCAGCAGCGCCGCAGCTGGAGCGTGGCCCTGCACGGCCGGGAGTTGATGGAGATGTTCGGGCGTTCCCTCCCGAAGGGGATGGACGTGACGCTCATGTATAACGATTCGAGCAGCTTCCGCCCCTCGGACGTTTCGGTCAGCGTGTATAACCAGCAGGAGGCCCTGCCTTCCGGCGAGACCAAGGACATGAGCGTGCTCGTGTCGGCCTTCGACAACAAGGTTTCCCTCCGCGTCACCAAATACAAGACGGTCCAGCACAACACGCCTTACTCGGGTCCCCAGCCGGATTTCGGCTGGACCAAGGCCAACCTGGCCCGCTCGATGGACGGCATGATGTGGGAGATCGGGCCGTGGGCCGGTGCCGACGCCACGAAGCGCG
>CBFGQE010000347.1:0-4068 GCA_965650815.1 uncultured bacterium | reverse complement strand
CAGCCGCCGCAGAACATGCCGCCGGCACCGGGGGTGATCTGGACGATGTTCATGGATGTCGCGGAGGAATGGAGTGGTGCAGTTCTGGAGAAATGGAAACCCAACACTCCAGCACTCCTCCACTCCAATTCTCCTCTGGGTGATTCAGCCCCATGCCAATTGGTTACACCACTGCGGCCGCTTGCTCCTTCGGTGGCATCGGCCGGCCGTAGGGCAGCGGTTCGGGCACGTCGGTGATCTCGGCGAATTGGCTGAAGAGCTGGGAGAAGTCCTTGTTCACGTCGCCGGAGAGGCAGTCGGTGATGTCGCCCTGGGCGTTGGCGTATTTGTCGGTGACGGTGCGGAAGGAGACGTTCGGATCGTAGAAGGCGTAGATCAGCTTGCGCATGTTCTCCATGCCCTGGCGGATCTTCTCGCTGTAGTCGGTGAAACGGCTGGCGGAGACGTCGCCCGCGACCAGCGCCTCGTGCACCGCGTCCGCGCCGAACATGCCGCACTTGAGCGCGAGCATGACGCCGGAGGAGAAGCACGGGTCGATGAAGCCGAAGGCGTCGCCCATGAGCAACAGGCCGTCGCGGCCGCAGTATTCGGAGCGGAAGGTGTATTCGTTGGTGATGCGGTATTCGCCGGTGCTCTGGCCGGTGGAGAGGCTGTCCTTGATCCAGAGGTTGTTCTCCACCTCGCGGTCGAACATCGCCTTGGGGTCCTTCACGCCGTCGCGCGCCAGGTATTTGCCCTCGGCCACGACGCCGACGCTGAGGAGGTCGTCATGCAACGGGATGTGCCAGAACCAGCCCTTGCCGGGCAGGAACGCGACGGTGGTGGCGCCGGCTTCCAGGCCGGGCCCGCGCTTCGCGCCCTTGTAGTAGGTCCAGACGGCGACCTTGCTGAGCTTGGGATCACGGCGGCGCCAGTTGAACTTGGTGGCGGAGAAGGATTCTTTGCCGGAGCAATCCAGCGTCATCTTCGCGCGGATCTCGCGGACCTTGCCGTCCTTGTCCACACCCTTCACGCCGACGACGGTTTCGCCCTCGAACAGCAGGTCCTGCACGGTGAATTGCTCTTCGACCTCCGCGCCCTTGGACTTGGCGTTGTCCATCAGGATCTGGTCGAACTCGGAGCGCAGCACCTGCCAGGTCTGGGCGACGTCCTCGTTGTAGCGGGAGCCGAAGTTGAAGGGATGCGACGCCCGGCCGCTGGGGGAGACGAACTGGACGGAGTATTTTTTGACGAAGTGGGACTTGCGAAGCTGCTTGTCCAAGCCGAGGCGCTGGAGCGGGTAGAAATTGAAGGGCAGGAGCGATTCCCCGATGTGGTAGCGGGGGAACTTCTCGCGCTCCAGGATGAGCACCGAGTGGCCTTTTTCCGCGAGGAGCGCGGCGGCGGTGGAACCGGCCGGGCCGGCCCCGATGACAACAACTTCGTAGTGGGTCTTCATTGTAGGGTATCGGCGCCCTGTGCGCGTTTGATCGGACCGAGGAAACTAGGCGGCCTGCGCGGTTAAAAGCGGATTCTTCGACGGCATCGGCCGGCCATACGGCAACGGCTTGGGCACGTCGGTGAATTCGGCGAAGCGGCTGAAGAGTTCGCTGAAGTCCTTGTTCACGTCGCCGGAGAGGCAGTCGGTGATGTGGTCCTTCGCCTCGGGGTATTTGTCGGTGATGGTGCGGAAGGTGATCGCGGGATCGTAGAAAGCATAGACCAGCTTGCGCATGTTCTCGATGCCCTGGGTCATGGCCTCGCCGTAGCCGGTGAAGCGTTCGGCCGACACGTCGTCGGCTTCCAGCGCGGCATGGACGGCGTCGGCGGCGAGGGAACCACTCTTCAAGGCCAGCATCACGCCGGAGGAGAAGACGGGATCAAGGAAGCCGAAGGCGTCGCCCAGCAGCAGCAGGCCGTTCCGGGCGCAGTATTCGGAGCGGAAGGTGTATTCGCTCGTGATCCAGTATTCGCCGGTGCTTTTGCCCTGGGAGAGGTATTCCTTGATCCAGAGGTTGTTCTCCACCTCGCGGTCGAACATCGCCTTGGGGTCCTTCACGCCGTCGCGCGCCAGGTATTTGCCCTCGGCCACGACGCCGACGCTGACGCGGTCGTTGTGCTGGGGGATATACCAGAACCAGCCCTTGTCCGGGATGAAGGCCACGGTGGTGGCGCCTTCATCGCGGCCGCCATCGCGCTTGGCTCCCTCGTAGTAGGTCCAGACGGCGACCTTGTTCAGCTTCGGGTCCTTGCGGCGCCAGTTGTATTTCACGGCGGCGAAGGACTCCTTGCCGGTGCAGTCGAGGGTCATCTTCGCGCGGAATTGGCGCGGCTGGCCGGCGTGGTCCCGGCCCTTGGCGCCGACGATGGTGTCGCCGTCCATGAGGAGATCCTCGACGGCGAACTGTTCGATCGCCTCGGCGCCCTTGCTGCGGGCGTGGTCGAGCAGCATCTGGTCGAACTCCGACCGGAGCACCTGCCAGGTCTGGGAAATGTCCTCGTTGTAGCGGGTGTTGAAGTAGAAGGGCTGGGATTGGCGGCCGCTGGGGGCGACGAACTGGACGGAGTATTTCTTGATGAAATGGGACTTCCGCAGCCGGTCGATCAGGCCGAGGCGCTCCAGCGGACCGTAGTTGAAGGGGATGAGCGACTCGCCGATGTGGTAGCGGGGGAACTTCTCGCGTTCGAGCACGAGGACCGAATGGCCCATTTCGGCGAGGAGGGCGGCGGCCGAGCTGCCGGCGGGACCGGCTCCGATGATGAGGACGTCGTATTGCTTTTCCATAGGCTCTGCATCGGCCGGGAGGCAATCGGCGCGGCGTCACTGCCGCAGCGTTTCCCGGTTGAACGCCCCGAAAGTATGCACACGTATCAATTTTGCAAGGGAGTGGTCCGTGCATTTCCAGGGCCGACGCATCAAACGCCGCCGGGTCCAGCGAAGATGGGGGTAGGGCGAAGGCTCCCGCCGAGCCGCCTTGGGGCGAACGGCATTGCCCTCGGGCCACACGGGCGACTCCGAAACGTTCCACCTCCCCGGAGTCGCCAGTGGAGCATTCTCTCCTGTGGAGCGTCCTCCGGCGGCTCGGCCGGAGCCTTCGCCCTACCTTGACGGCCCGGCCGCGACTTTTTGATGCGTCAACCCTGCGTGCATTTCCTCGCGTCCTGACACCAACCGCAAAGGCAGACGGGTTGAACGGAGACAAACCCCTCACCCGGCCTGCGGCCACCCTCTCCCCATCCGACGGTGAGAGGGCCGGGGCGAGGGGCTTCCCTCAGTTTTCGGAACGTCTTCCAGTGCCCAATTGAATCCATCGTGTTTTCCGTTCCATTCGGCCCCGAATTCCCGGCAGCCTCGCCGCATGGGTTTTTTCCAACGCCTGAAAGAGGGTCTCTTCAAGACCCAGCAGAAGCTCGTCCACGAGATCAAACGTATCGTCACCCGGTCGCCCCGGCTGACGGCGGAATCGATGGAGGAGCTGGAGATGGTGCTGCTCGGCGCGGATCTCGGCGTGGCCATGACCCAGCAAATCCTGGCGGCGGTGAAGAAGTCGTATGAAACCCAGGGCTCCAAAGGCCCCCAGGTTCTCGACATTGCGGTCGCCGAGGTGGAGGCCAGTCTTTCAGCCGCCAGCCCGGAGCTGAAACGCAGCCCCGACGGCCTCACCGTGCTGTCCATCGTCGGCGTGAACGGCACGGGCAAGACGACCACCTGCGCCAAGCTCGCCCACAACTTCAAACAGAACGGCCAAGGCGTCGTGCTCGCCGCTTGCGACACCTTCCGCGCGGCCGCCATCGAGCAGCTCAAGCTCTGGGGCGAGCGACTGGACGTGCCGGTCATCGCCAGCGCCCATGGCGCCGATGCCGCCGCTGTGGCCCATGACGGCATCATCGCCGCCCAGGCGCGCAATGCCCAGTGGCTCATCGTGGACACCGCCGGACGGCTCCACACCAAGAGCAACCTGATGAAGGAGCTGGAGAAGGTTCATCGCGTGATGGCCAAGAAACTTCCCGGCACGCCGCACGAAACGTTGCTGGTGCTCGACGCCACCACCGGCATGAACGCGCTCAACCAGGCGCGCGAGTTCCACA
>CBFGQE010000346.1:0-4080 GCA_965650815.1 uncultured bacterium | reverse complement strand
CGGCTACTTGCCGCAGCAGTTCTTGTATTTCTTGCCGCTGCCGCAAGGGCAGGGGTCGTTGCGGCCAACCTTGGGACCGGTGCGGATCGGCTTCGCCTTGGCGATGGCCTCGTTGGCTTCGCTGACGACCTCGGAGCCCGCCTGCTTGTCGCCATCGGCGGAGTCGAAGGCGCTGGCGGACTGGTGGCTGGTGCGCTTGGGGAGGTTCTGGAGGAACTGCTCGAAGGCGAGGAGGCTGGAGGCGCTGCGGAAGATGTTGCCACAGATCTCGGACTTGATGTTGAGCATCAGCTCCTCGAAGACCTTGAAGGCTTCGGCCTTGTATTCGAGCAGGGGATCGCGCTGGCCGTATTGCCGGAGGTGGATGGAGTTCCGCAGGGAATCCATGCCGTAGAGGTGCTCCTGCCAGAGGCGGTCGATGGCGCTGAGGATCGTGTAGCGTTCGATCTGCACGAGCGCGACGGGGTTCTCGAAGCTGATCTTGAGGTCGTAGGCCTCGCGGACGGCGTCGGAGATGTGGGTGACGAGGGCGAACTGGTGGGGATTGAGCCCGTCGAAGAGCGAGCCGGGCTGGGGCTTTTCGTCGCCGGCCTTGGCGATCTTGGCGAGTTCCTCCTCGGTCAGGCCGAGGGGGAAGGTGAGGTTCAACCAGTCGGCGAGGCCGCGCAGGTTCCATTCGTCCACATCGGTGTCGGGCGCGGAATGGCTCTCCACCTTCAGCAGCACGACCTCCTCCATGATGTCCATGAGACGGTCGCGCGGATCGTCGCCCTGGATGATCTCGTTGCGGAAGCCATAGACGATCTCGCGCTGCTTGTTCATCACGTCGTCGTATTCGAGCGTGCGCTTGCGGATCTGGAAGTTGTGTCCCTCGACGCGCTTCTGGGCCTGCTCGATGGACTTGTTGAGCATGAAGTGCTCGAGTTCCTGGCCTTCCTCCAGGCCGACGCGCTCCATGACCTTCACGATGCGGTCGGAGCCGAAGAGACGCATGAGGTCGTCCTCCAGCGAGATGAAGAAATGGCTGGAGCCGGGGTCGCCCTGGCGGGAGCAGCGGCCGCGAAGCTGGCGGTCGATGCGGCGGGACTCGTGGCGTTCGGTGCCGAGCACGTGCAGGCCGCCGACCTCGGAGACGCCGGGGCCGAGTTTGATGTCGGTGCCGCGGCCGGCCATGTTCGTCGCGATGGTGATGGATCCGCGCTGGCCGGCGCGGGCGACGATCTCGGCCTCCTGCTCGTGGAACTTGGCGTTCAGCACGGAGTGGATGAGGCCTTCTTTCTTCAGGAGCCGGGAAAGATGTTCGCTGGCCTCGACGCTGGCGGTGCCGCAAAGGATCGGACGGCCCTGTCCGTGGATCTCTTTGATCTCCTTCACCACCGCGTTGAACTTCTCGCGCTTGGTCTTGTAAACGGAGTCGTTCTTGTCCTTCCGGATGTTGGGCCGGTTGGTGGGGATGGTGAGGACGCCGAGCTTGTAGATGTCGAAGAACTCCTGGGCCTCGGTTTCGGCGGTGCCGGTCATGCCGGCCAGCTTGTGGTAGAGGCGGAAGTAGTTCTGGATCGTGATCGTGGCGTAGGTCTGCGTCTCCTTCTCGATCTCCACGCCTTCCTTGGCTTCCACCGCCTGGTGGAGGCCGTCGCTCCAACGGCGGCCGGTCATGAGTCGGCCGGTGTTTTCATCGACGATGATGACCTTGTTGTCCTGGACGACGTATTGGACGTCCTTTTGATAGATGCTGTAGGCCTTGAGGAGCTGCGCGATGGAGTGGATGGACTGGGCGCGGTTCTCGAACGCGGCCTGGAGCTTGGCCTTCTCCTCCATGCGCTGCTTCAACTCCAGATCCTTGCGGGCGTCCAGTTCGTGGTAGGCGCCGATCAGGTCGGGCAGCATGAAGGCGTCGGGATCGCCCGGGCTGAGGAACTCGCGGCCCTTTTCGGTGAGGTCGGCTTCGTGGCTCTTCTCGTCCATGGCGTAGAAGAGCTGTTCCTTCTGCTCGTAGAGCTGCTTCTTCGACTGGTCGGCGTGGCAGGAGAGCTCCGCCTTGTTCATCAGCTTGATGTTCTCCGGGTCTTCGAGGACGCGGAGCAGGCCCTCGCTGCGGGGCGCGCCCATCTTCACGCGGAAGAGGAGGAGGCCGATCTCGCGCTCCAGCTCCTCCTTGTTCTTCGGGTTGGAGCCGTCGGCGGGACGGAGCTTCTTCAGCAGGTCGGTGGCCTCGTTCAGGAAGCGGGCACAGAGCTTTTCCTGGGCGCGGACCACGGACTCAACGGCCGGTTTGAACTTGTCGTATTGGTTGTTGATGTTGACCACCGCCGGGCCGGAGATGATGAGCGGGGTGCGGGCCTCGTCGATCAGGATGGAGTCCACCTCGTCCACGATGGCGAAGTAGTGGCCGCGCTGGACCTGCTCCTCCTTGCGGGTGGCCATGCCGTTGTCGCGGAGGTAGTCGAAGCCGAACTCGGCGTTGGTGCCGTAGGTGATGTCGCAGGCATACATCTCCCGGCGAACCTGCGGCGGCTGGCTGTTCAGAATGCAGCCGACGGTCAGGCCGAGGTAGCGGTAGAGATGGCCCATCCACTCCGAGTCGCGGGCGGCCAAATAGTCGTTGACCGTGACGACGTGGACGCCGCGGCCGGTGAGGGCGTTGAGGTAAACGGGAAGGGTGCCGACGAGCGTCTTGCCTTCGCCGGTGGCCATTTCCGCGATGTGGCCGGTGTGCAGGGCGTAGCCGCCGATGAGCTGCACGTCGAAGTGAACCATCTCCCAGGTCAGCTCATGGCCGCGGACATTGGCCGTGGAGCCGACCAGCCGACGGGCGGCGTTCTTCACCACGGCGAAGGCCTCGGGGAGGATGGTGGCGAGCTGCCTCTTGAGCTCGTCGAGGTCGTCGATCTTGGAGAGCTGTTCCTTCCAGGCGGCGGTCTTGTCGCGGAGCACGTGTTCCGGCTGGGACTGAAGCTGGGCCTCAATCTCGTTGATCCGGGCGACGATGGGGCGAATCTTCCTCACCTCGCGGTCGTTCTTCGAGCCGAGGATCTTCTTCAAAATCGTTGCGAGCATAGAGCGGTCCGCCGTGGAGCGGTTGGCGACGCTAAGGGCAAGGCAGGGGAGCGTCAAAAGGAAAGGCCTTGCCAACCAAGGCAGCTTGGGAGGCGGTGCGCGGACCGTCACCGTCTATTCCCTTGCCAACGGAAAAGCCTTTTCGTTAGAACCCCTCAACCTAACTCCAAGCAATCTCCGTCCGGTCGCTTGAGGAACGAGCCAGTTTTGTGGAAATGAGCCGCCTGCCCGTCATGTCGTGTGCCTTTTCAGGGGCGCAGCAGCTGCCATTTCAGCGCGAACAGGCCCGCACAATGGTGGTTTTGATTCCGATCCCGTCGTAACCCCCTTCGTCTTCACGTTTTTTATGATCCGATCTGTCAATTGTTGGTCCCGCTCTCGCTGGGTGACCGGAGTCTTGGCGGCGTTTGCGGCGGCCCATCTTCACCTGGGTGTTCAGGCGGCGGATGCCGGCAAGACGCTGCTCAAGGTTTCCAGCGCCACCGATGCGGCGGAGCTGGTCAAACAGGGCGCGCGATCGGTTCAGAGCTACGGGGGGTTCCATTTGATCGAAGTGGAGGCCGGAACGGCGGTCAGGATTCCCGAGGGGGCGGAAGCGGTGCCGGATTACAACCTGATCCGCTTGAACGCCGGGACGATCAACACCTCGGTCGCTTCGCCGACCCGGGCAGCTGCGGCGAGCGGCTCCGCGAAGCGCCTCTTCATGGTGCAGTTTGTTGGGCCGATCAAACCCGAATGGGCGCAGGACATTCGGGACCGAGGCGGCCAGATCGTGGCCTACATTCCGGAGAACACCTACTTGGTCTATGGAGATCCGGCGGCGCACGGCGCTGGGCAGAGCGCTTTTTCGGGGGCGGCTTCTTCAGTGGTGCGTTGGCAGGGCGATCTGCTCCCTGAGCACAAGCTGCGTCCGATGACCATGCTCAGGAACGCTTCCGGAGACGAATTGCCGGAAACTCCCTACTACAGCATCCAGATGGTCGCCGACGATGCGGCCAACGCCGAAACCTTGTCGATCGT
>CBFGQE010000345.1:0-4104 GCA_965650815.1 uncultured bacterium | reverse complement strand
AGCAGCGCCTCGCGGTCCTTGGCCGAGAGGTCGCTGATGGCGGCGTCGATCACGGGCTGGAGTTCGGACCAGGCGGGGGCGTCGCTGGCGGCGGGATCTTGCGGCATGGAAAGGGCCTCCTGTTCGCGTTGGCGGCGGCGGTGTTCGCCGCGCAGCAGACCCATCGCGGCGAAGCGGGCGCTGGTGTGGAGCCAACCGGCGAGCGAGGGGCGGTCGGTCAGGCTGCGCGCCTTGCGCGCGAGGTCGGCGAAGACGGTCTGGGCGACGTCGTCGGCGAGGTGGCGGTCGCCGTTGACCACGCGGAGCGCGGCGGAGTGGACCATAGCGAGATGGCGCTGGACGAGTTCGGCGAAGTCCTGTTCCGAGCGGGTGCGGAGCCAGCGGGCGAGCAGTTCGTTGTCCGGTGCCATTGCGTTTCAGGCTAGGGCAGCCGCCGGAGGGGAAAAGCGCACGGAGAAATTGTCGGGCGGCCATGATTCCGTTGAAGAGAAAGACGGGGCGCGGCCCACGGTCCCGGTCCCTCTCCGCTTGCCCCGGTGCGGGGTGTCCGACAGCGTGGGCGGATGCCGGTCATCGAAGTCCGCGGGCTCACCAAGACGTTCCGCACCTACAAGAAGGCTCCGGGGTTTTCCGGGGCGGTGAAGGGGCTGTTCCGTCGCGCCTACGAAACGACGACGGCGGTGCGGGAGGTGTCGTTCGCGGTGGAGGAGGGGGAATTCATCGGGTTTCTCGGCCCGAACGGCGCGGGGAAGACGACGACGCTGAAGATGCTTTCGGGGCTGCTGTATCCCACCTCGGGCGAGGCGCTGGTGCTGGGACACGTGCCATGGAAGCGAGAGGACGCGTTCCGTCGCCAGTTCGCGCTGCTCCTCGGGCAGAAGAACCAGCTCTGGTGGGACCTGCCCGCGCGGGAATCTCTGGAGCTGAACGCGAAGATCTACGGGCTCGATCCCGCCGTGTTCCGGAAGACGGTGGACGAGCTGACGGAGCTGCTCGCGGTGCGGGACAAGCTGAACGTGATGGTGCGCGAGCTGTCGCTGGGGGAACGGATGAAGATGGAGCTGATCGCGTCGCTCCTGCACCAGCCGAAGGTGCTCTTCCTCGACGAGCCGACCATCGGTCTCGACGTCGTCTCGCAGAAGACCGTCCGGGAGTTCCTCAAGCACCACAACGCCACGCGCAGGACGACCATCGTGCTGACGAGCCACTACATGGCGGACATCCAGGAACTGTGCGAGCGCGTGGTCATCATCGACCACGGGAAGCTGTTCTTCGACGGCCGGTTGTCCGACGTGCTGGACCGCTTCGCCGACTTCAAGCTCGTGACCATCCGGTGGGAAGGGGACTGCAAGTGCGAGGCGGCGGCCCTGGCGGAGCTGGGCGAGGTCACGGAGTCGTCCGCCGCCGGGGTCACGCTGAAGGTGAAACGCGACCGGGTGATCGCCGCCTGCAAGACGCTGCTGGACCGCTATCCGGTGAAGGACATCGACATCCAGGAAGTGCCGGTGGAGGAGATCATCCGTCGGCTCTTTTCGGAGAAGAGGGATTGAAGTGGAGCGGTCGCGCCGACAGGCGCGGGTGCAGAATCCAGGGATGACCCGAACCGATGTCCGGGCCGCCGGAAGAAAAATGCCATTGACCGATGCGTCATTGCTTCAAGACTGCCCGGCATGATTCCCCGAGCGAAGTTCCTCGCCGCTGTCGTGCTGTTTTCGTCCGTTGCGGGCGGTCTCCGGGCGGCTGAGACGCCGACCTCTCCGGTCACCACGCCGTTGCGGCCCAATGAGCCCGCCCTCGCTTCGGGATCGGCGCAGCCGGCGACGCTTTCGGGCGCGTTCCTTCCGGTCACGGTCGCGGAAAACGGAGGCCGGGTCGTCGTCGAGATCGGCGGGCAGCCTTTCACCGAATACCAGTTCCAGAACGTGCCCCGGCCGTTCTTCTATCCGGTGCTCGGTCCCGGCGGCGTGAACATGACGCGCCATTTCCCGATGAAGGAAGTCGAGGGCGAAGACCGCGACCATCCGCACCATCGCGGCATGTGGCTCGGCCACCAGCGGGTGAACGGGCAGAATTTCTGGGTGGACCGCGAAGGGGTCGGCAAGATCGTCCACAAACGGTTCCTCAAGATCGCCGGTGGCAAGGAAGGCGAGATCACCTCGGAGAACGAGTGGGTCGGCAACGACGGCAAGACCGTCTGCTCCGATGTCCGCACGCTGCGCTTCAGCGGGAACAGCACGACCAAGTTCGTGGACTGGGAGATCACGCTGAAGGCGACGCACGGTGACGTGGTTTTTGGCGACGACAAAGACGGTTTCCTGGCCGTGCGCGTGGCCGAGACGATGCGCGCGCTCAAGCTCCAGGTCCGCGGCCAGAAACCCCAGCCGGGCGACGGCCACATCGTGATGAGCACCGGCGTGCGCGACGACGGCGCGTCCGTGGTGGCGGCGAAGGAGGCCAAACGCGAGGCCCGGACCTGGGGCAAGAAGGCCGACTGGGTCTATTACTACGGACCCGCCGAAGGGAAGACGATGGGTGTCGCCATCTTCGACCATCCGCAGAACCCGCGTTACCCGACCTGGTGGCATGTCCGCGACTACGGCCTCTTCGCCGCAAATCCCTTCGGCCAGCACTATTTTGAGAACAAGCCCGACCAGAAGGATCTCGGCGATTTGAAGATCGCGGCCGGGCAGAGCGTCACTTTCCGCTACCGCGTGGTGTTCGCCGAAGGCGACGAAAAGGCGGCGGGCATTGAACGGCTGCACGCCGACTACCTGAAGGCTTCCACGAAACGCTGACCCCAACCGATTCCCAGAACCATGAGCACCACGCATCCCCAGACCTCCCGGAGGCGCTTTCTCAAGAACACGCTGCTCGGCGGCGCCGGCCTCGCGCTGGCCTCGTCCTTTGCCGGTTGCGCGACCGGCATGGGCGCGGCCTCCTACAAGCGCGTCATCGGCGCGAACGACACCATCCGCGTCGGCGTCGTCGGTTTGAACAGCCGCGCGGGCGACCTGATCAAGGACACGCTGCGGGCCGCCGAAGCGGGTGAAAAGGTCCGCATCGCCGCGTTGTGCGACGTGGATTCCAAGGTGCTCGCCCGTCGAGTGGGCGAGGCGGAGAAGCGCGGGGAGCAGGTGCTCCAGTTCGAGGACTGCCGCCGGATGCACGAGAGCGGGCAGTTGGACGCCGTCATCCTCGCCACGCCCAACCACTGGCATTCTCTCGGCGCGATCTGGGCCGTGCAGACCGGGCACGACGTCTATGTGGAGAAGCCCGTTTCCCACAACGTCTGGGAAGGCCGCCAGCTCGTGAAGGCGGCGCGCAAATACGACCGCATCGTCCAGACCGGCACCCAGTCCCGTTCCAGCCACGCCATTCGCGAGACCGTCGCGTGGGTCCAGGCCGGGAACCTCGGCAAGATCCGGATCGCGCGCGGGCTCTGCTACAAGCCGCGTCCGAGCATCGGCAAGACCTCCGGTCCGCAGGCCGTTCCCGACTCCATCAACTACGATCTCTGGAGCGGACCGGCCCCGTTGGTGCCGCCGCACCGCAACCAGGCCAAGTTCGGCCCCGTTCATTACGACTGGCACTGGGTCTGGCACTACGGCAACGGCGACCTCGGCAACCAGGGCATCCACCAGATGGACATCGCCCGTTGGTTCCTGGGCGAAGACGCCTTGGCCCCGCGCGTCTTCAGCGTGGGCGGACGCCTCGGCTACGTGGACGACGGCGAGACGCCCAACACGCAGTTCGTCTATCAGGATTACGACAAGGCTCCGCTCATCTTCGAGGTGCGCGGTCTGCCGACGAAGAAGGGCGACACGAAGATGGACGTTTACCGGGGCGGCAGCGTCTCGGTCGTCATCGAGTGCGAGGGCGGCCATGTGCTGGTGCCGAACTATTCGAGCGCGCAAGCCTACGACCGCGAGGGCAAGGAACTGAAGAAATGGTCCGGTTCCACCAACCACATGGCCAATTTCTTCAAGGCCATGCGCAGCCGGAAATCAACCGACCTGAACGCGGACATCCTGGAAGGCCATCTTTCCAGCGCGCTCTGCCACACCGGCAACATCTCCTACCGGCTCGGTAGCCAACAATCGCCTG
>CBFGQE010000344.1:0-4127 GCA_965650815.1 uncultured bacterium | reverse complement strand
CTGATGGGCACCGGCATCCGCGTCGGCTCGCTCGATCCCGGACTGGTCGAGACCGAATTCTCCGTGGTCCGCTTCAAAGGCGACGCCGACCGCGCCAAGTCCGTCTATCAAGGCATGGAGCCGTTGACCGCCGAGGACATCGCCGAGGCCGCGCTCTTCATGGCCTCGCGCCCCGACCACGTCTGCATTGACGAGCTCCTCATCCTCCCCACCGACCAGGTCACCATCGGCAAGATCCACCGCCGCGCCTAGCAGGCCCGTTGTTCCGCCCGCTCTCCCATGAAACTCTCCGTCAAAACCCTGAAGCTCCATCCCCGCACGCCGTTCCGCATCTCGCGCGAGGCGCAGGTCGAAGTGCAGAACGTGATCGTCACGGTCGAGGCGGACGGCGTTACCGGCCACGGCGAAGCCTCGCCCAACAAGTTCTACAAGGAGACGGCGGCGGACGTTTCCCAACGCATCCTCGCGGCGGCCCCGATCATCGCCGAACTCCAGATCGACACCGTGGCCGACATCGAACGCGCCTGGTCCCGGCTCTGGCCCGAGTTCGCCCCGTCCCGCGCCGCGCAATGCGCCGTGGACCTCGCGCTCTGGGATTGGTTGGCGAAGAAAAAAGGCGTCTCCGTCTGCCAGCTCGCCCACGGCCACGCGCCCAAGCCCGTCACCACCTCGCTCACCATCGGCCTCTCCACGCCGGAGGAACTGGTCTCCAAGGTCGCAGAGCTGCGCGACACGCCCGTCATCAAGGTGAAGTCCGACCACAAGGCCGATCTCACGCCGCTGCGCTACATCGCCTCCCACGCCAAGGGCGTGCTGCGCGTCGATGCGAACTGCGCCTGGGGCGGGCTGGACATCGCGCCGTTGACCCGCGAACTGGCACAGCTCCGCGTCGAGTTCATCGAACAACCGCTGCCCGTCGAGCAGAACGACCGGATGCCCGAGTTCCTCAAGGCCTCGTGCCTGCCGGTCCTGGCCGACGAAAGCTGCGTGGTCTTCGAGGACGTGGAGCGCGTTCCCGGCCGCTTCCACGGCTTCAACATCAAGCTCGTGAAGTGCGGCGGACTGACGCCCGGGCTGAAGATGATGCGCCTCGGGCAGAAGCTCGGGCTGAAGATGATGGTCGGCTGCATGTTGGAGACCAGCCTCCTCATCGCCGCCGGGCTCGTCGTCGCCCAAGGCACGGACTACGCGGATCTGGACGGAAGCTGGCTGCTGGCCGACGACCCGTTCGTGGGCTTGAAGATCCAGGACGGCCGCGTCTCCGTCGCCGACCGCCCCGGCCTCGGCATCGCCACGGGAGAATGACGGGGTGATCGGCGCGCAACGCAGGTCTGGCGTCCGATCCGGTCGTGTGGCATGAGCCTGCCGCTGGTTCCATGTCGGCATCGCCCAGAGTCCCATCGACGCCCGAGCGCCCCCGGTCTTCCGGCGCGCCGGCTCCCGGCCATGACCGCATCCCGCACATCCGATGATCGCATCCGTCTATCTTCCCGCCCTTGAATGGCAGAGCCGCGCGGTGCTCGCGCGGCACGTCCGCGTGCATCTGCGCAACTGGCACACCGCGCTCCTGCCGCCCGTCTGCGAACCGGTCGTGCTGTTGCTGGCCTTCGGCCTCGGACTCGGCCGACAGATCAGCGACCTGAGCTGGGGCGGCGCGCCGCTGGACTACCTGACGTATCTCGGCCCCGGGATGCTGGCCTATGCGGCCTTCATGACGTCGTTCTTCCAGTCGCTCTTCTCCGCCTTCATGCGGATGCGCTACCAGAAGTCGTGGGAAGGCCAGCTCACCACGCAAGTGCGGCTGGAGCACGTCATTTGGGGTGAAGCGCTGTGGGCGGCGGCAATGGCGACGTTCTACGCGGTGGTCGTCTGCCTGGTGCTCGCGGCCTTCGGCATGGCGGGCCAGTTGCAGCTCCACTGGGAACTGATGCCGCTCGCCGTTCCCCTGCTGTTCTTCGCGGCGTTGGCGTTCTCGGCGGTCGGCCTGCTCTTCACGGCCATCCTGCCGTCGATCGACCACATGGGGCTGCCGTTCTTCCTGGTGATCCTGCCCATCGGCTTCGCCAGCAGCACCTACTTCCCCATGCCGGACGTGCCTTGGCTCAACGCCGTCGTCGCGCTCAATCCGCTCAACCATCTGGCCGAAGGGCTGCGCTGGCTCCTGATCCACGGCCAGGCCACGTGGCATCTCGCCGCCGCCGCCGGACTGAGCGCGCTGCTGCTGCTCGTGCTCGTGCCCATCGACCATCGCCTGCTGCGCAAACGCGTCCTGGGTGACGGCTGAAAAATTCCCGGTCCACTCTTCGCCACGGATTTTCACGGATGAACCCGGATCGAACAGGAAGCATGGAACCCCTTTCCCCCTTCGTGGAAATCCGTGAAGTTCGTGCCTGAACCCATCCCTTCCCCGCCATGCTCAAGAAAATCTTCCTCGGCCTCGCCCTCGTCTTCGCGGTGTTCCTCGCGGTCATCGCGATGCAGCCGGCCGAGTTCCGCGTCGTGCGCTCCGCCACGCTGGCCGCGCCGCCCGAGACCGTCTTTCCCTTCGTGAACGAAACGAGGAAGTGGGAGGCCTGGAACCCCTGGATCAAACTCGATCCGTCGATGAAGCTCACCTACTCCGGTCCCGAAGGCGGCACGGGCGCCGCCTACGCCTGGGTCGGCAACGACCAGGTGGGCGAAGGCCGGTTGACCATCACCGAGAGCCGGACGAACGAGCTCGTCCGCATCCGCCTGGAGTTCTTCAAGCCGATGGCCGGAGTGAGCCCGACCGTGTTCACCTTCCAGCCCGAGGGCGCGAACACGACGGTCTCCTGGACCATGCACGGGACGAACAACTTCGTCGCGAAGGCCTTCTGCCTCTTCATGGACATGGACACGATGATCGGCACGTCCTTCGAGCAGGGCCTGACGAACCTGGCCAAGGCCGTGACCGAATCCCGGGCGGCGGCTCACTCCGTCGCTCCCGCCCCCCAATAACCGGGGCTCCTTTCCCGCGCCGGATTCGTGCTCCTCTTGGGCGCCATGATCGCCGCCCTTCGCTTCGCCGCTGTTTGCTTGCTGACGCTCGGCCTCGCTGGCTGCGCGTCGCGGCAGCCGCCCGTCACCTTCCGCGTGATGACCTACAACATCCACCACGGCGAAGGGCTGGACGGCAAAGTGGATCTGCTCCGCGTCGCCGAACTGATCCGCGAAGAGCGCGCCGATCTCGTCGCGCTCCAGGAAGTGGACCGCGGGGTGGCCCGCACCGCGCGACGCGACCTTCCGGCCGAGCTGGCGGCGTTGACCGGGATGACCTGCGTCTTCAGCAACAACTTCTCCTTCCAGGGCGGCGAATACGGCAACGCCATCCTCAGCCGCTTTCCCGTCCGCCGCTGGACCAACACGCACTACCGGATGCTCATCCCCAATGAGCAACGCGGCCTGCTCCAGACCGTGGTGGACATCGGCGGCCGCGAGGTCGTGTTCATGAACACCCACATCGACTACCGGCCCGACGACCAGGAGCGCTGGGCCAACGTGGGCGAGATCGAGTCCATCGTCGCCGGTTATGGCAACACGCCCGTGATCCTCTGCGGCGACTTCAACGCCGTGCCCGACAGCCGTGTCATCCGCCGTCTAGCCGAACGCTTCGACGACACTTGGGCGCTCGTCGGCGAAGGCCCCGGACTGACCATTCCGGTGAAACAACCGACCAAGCGCATCGACTATCTCTGGGTGACGAAAGGCGGACCGATCCGTCCGTTGAAGGCTTGGATTCCCTACACCGAAGCGTCGGACCATCTGCCCGTCGCGGGCGAATTCCGGCTGGAATAGGAGCGCGGACGGTCACGTCCGCGCTGGGGCTCTTCTCAGATTCCAGCAAGGCGGCCGGTGGAGTCGCCGAAGCGGTCGAGGCCGCGCAGACCGACCTTGTCGGCCATGCTGAGGAAGAGGTTGGTGGCCGGGGTTTCGTCGTGTTTCACGTAGCGGCCGGGAGCGAGTTGGCCACCGGCGGAACCGGCGAGGAGAATGGGCAAGTTCGAGTGGGTGTGGCGATTGCCGTCGGCGTTGCCGCCGCCATAGACGATCTGGGAATTGTGCAGGAGCGAACGCCCGTCCACGTCCTTCGTCGCCTCCAGCTTGGC
>CBFGQE010000343.1:0-4145 GCA_965650815.1 uncultured bacterium | reverse complement strand
GCGCGCGCCTTGGCCTTGCCCAAGGCGGGCAGCAACATGCCGGCGAGGATCGCGATGATGGCGATGACCACGAGCAGTTCGATGAGCGTGAAGGCGGCGCGGCGGCGGTGGAGGGACGGGGTTTTCATGTTCGGGAAGATGGAGGAACGGGCCGGGCGTGCGTCGCCCGGCCCGTTCGCTTGGTTTCAGCCGCGAACCGGCTTCATTGTTTCTTCAGGCGGTAGAAGCGGAGACCGGTCGAGGTATCGACCGTGACGCTGTTGTTCTGCACGCTGGGCACCGGCTCCCACTGCACGGCGGGGAGGACGGGGCTGCTCTCCAGCGCGTAGCCGGTCAGGCCGGGGTCCCAGGAGAGGATGAGGGACGAACCGTTGCGGGTGTGCAGCAACGTGACGGTGGCCGGGGCGGCGGCGTTCTGCTGGAGCGTCGCGGCGTAGATGTGCGGTCCGTTGCCCGCCACGCCCGCGACCAGCTTCGCCGAGACGTTGGTGGAGGCGGCGGTGAAGGTGTAGTCGAGCGCGTAGGCCCCGCCGAGGTCGATATCGGTGCGGACGACCTCGTTGGTGCCGTGCCCGTTGAACGTGAACTCCATGGGCCGGTTCACGTCCCAGCGGCGGTAGTAGATGCGGAGCGTGTAGTTCCCGCCGGGGGCGAGGCCGCCGAGGGTGAGCGTGGCGTTGTCGCCGGGAAGCACCGTGCCGCTCAGGTAGGTGAAGTCGGCGAGGAGCGAAGCCATCGTGCCGTCGGCCTGGTCGGTGCCCGCGTTGTGGCTGGCGAAACCGCCGGTGCCGGTGAAGGCGGCGGAGAGCGACCAGGTGCCTCCGTAGGTGGCGTCGGTGCCGCTGTGGAGCGGAGTGTTGCCCGCCGCACCGGTGCCCCGGCCGGAGAGGTTGAGCTGCTGGAAGACCACGCCGTTGACCGTCTGCGGCGCGGTGTCGCTGCCGAAGTCCAGCGCGGCGAGGTAGGTGTTGGTGGCGTCGATGCCCGTGGCCGCGTCGGTGCCGGTGGCGGGCAATTGCAGGATTGCGAGCGTGGGCGAGAGGGTCATCACGCCGTCCGTCTCCACCACGACCTGGGCCACGGCACTGGTGATCGAGCCGGTGACGTTGGTGACGACCACGTAGTAGGACGCGGCGTCGGCCTCGGACAATCCAGGCAGCGAGAGCGTGGCAGTCGTCGCGCCACCGATGGCCGTGCCGCCCTTGAACCACTGGTAGTGGAGCGGCAAAGCGCCGTCGGCCTGCACGCTGAGGGTGCTGTTCAACCCGGCCCAGTTGGTCACGCCGGCGGGCTGCGTCACGATGGAGGGCGGCACGGGCGGCGCGGCGGTCTGGTGCAGGGTCACGGCATAGATGTGCGGGCCGTTGTTGACCTGGAGCGCCTCGAAGCGGCCGGTCACGTTCGTGGACGCGGCGGTGAAGCGGTATTCCAGATAGTAGGCCCCGCCGAGGTCGATGTCTGTGGTGACGACCTCGTTGGTGCCGTGGCCGTCGAAGCTGAAACGGATCGGGCGGTTGCCGGACCAGCGACGGTAGTAGTAGCGCACGGCGTATTCGCCGCCGGGCACGAGACGGCCGAGCGTGAGCGACGCGGTGTCTCCGGCGATGGTCCCGCCGGTGTAGGAGAAGTCCGCGAGCAGCGAAGCCATCGAGCCGTCGGCTTCCGTGGTGGCCGCGCCGTGGTTGGCGAAGTTCAGGTTATTCGTGCCGCGCCGGGCGGTCATGCTCCACGTGCCGCCATGCGTGGCGTCGGTGCCGCTGGCGTTGGGCGCGCCGGGCAGTGAGACCTGCTGGAAAGGCACTTCGTTGACCGTGAGAGCGGCGGTGTCGTTGCCGAAATCGAGGGCGGAAAGGTAGATGTTCGTCGGCCAGATGCCCGAGGCGGCGTCGGTCTCCGCGGCCGGGAGCTGCACGATGCGGAAGGAGGGCCCGAGCTCCATCACGCCGTCGGTCACGACTTCGACACGGGTCACGGCGCTGGTCACGGCCCCGTAGTTGTTCGTCACCACGACCATGTAGTTGCCCGTCTCGTCGCCGAGCAGGCTGGCGAAGGAAATGGCGGGCCCGGTGGCGTCGTCGATCTTCGCGCCGTTGCGGAACCACTGGAAACTGAGCGGCAAGCTGCCGCTGGCGGAGACGTTCACGGAACCCGACAGGCCGACCCAATTGGTGAAGCCCGCGGGCTGCGCGGTGATGGAGGGCGGCACGGGCGGCGCGGAGGTCTGCTGGAGCGTCAAGCCATAGAGGATCGGGCTCTTGCCCGAGGCGTTGGCCGTGAGCGTCATCTGCATGGCGCTGGCGACGGCGGTGAAGTTGTAGCGGAGATAATAGGCCCCGCCGGTGTCGAGGTCCGTGCGGAGGGTTTCGTTGGTGCCGTGGCCGTCGAAGGTGAAGGTCACGGGGCGGCCGGGCTCCAGGTCACGCTGGCGGTAGTAGTAGCGCAGCGAGTATTGGGCGCCGGGCGTCAGGCCGCCGAGCTTGGCGGTGATGAAGTCGAGCGGCACGACGCTGGTGTCGTAGGACGCGTCGCTCAGCAGCAGGAAGACGCCTCCGGACGGATCGCTCACGCCGCCGGCATCGCCGAGGTCGGAACCAAAGGCCGTCGCGGCCGAACCGATGCCGGAATGCGACTCGATCTCCCAAGTGCCGCCATGCACCGGGTCCACCCCCGTCACCTTGATCTGGCCGGCGGGGTCGATGCGCTGGAACGGCACGCCCCCGATCTCGATCGGCGTGGGCTCCAGGCCGAAGTCGAGGGCCGCGAGATACAGGTTGGTTACGGCGATGCCCGAGGCGGCGTCGGTCTCGGTCGGCGGGAGCTGCACCAGCGCGAGGGACGGGGAGTATTGCAGCGTGGTGCCGGTCTCCACGTAGGCCACGGCCACCTGGCTGGTGACGGCCCCGAGATCGTTGGCCACGACGACCGTGTAGTTGCCGGAATCGGCGCCCGTGAGCGCGGGGAACACCAGCGTGTCGTTCACCTCGCCGGGCAGATCCGCGCCGTTCTTGCGCCACTGGTAGGTGATGGGCTGGGCACCGGAAGCCGCGACGGTCATCTCGGCGGCCTTGCCCGCCCAGTTGGTGAGGCCCACGGGCTGGATGGAGATCTCGGGCGCGGTCGGCTGGATGGCCGTTAGGGTGAGCGCGGTGTTCGTGGCGCCGAGTTGGTTGCCGCCGCTGTAGTGGCCGAGGACGATCCCGGCGATGGCGGGCTGGCCGACGAAGGTGCGGGAGGCGCGCTGCGTGCCGTTCACCAGGAGGCGCATCGACCAGTTGTTGCCCGTGGTGTCGAGGACCATCTGCATCAGGTTGTTCGTGCCGCCGCGATTGGCCGTGCCGGGCGGCAGGCTGGCGATGGTGGTGCCGGTGCCGTTGAAGAAGCATTCGACCGCGCCGGAGGGCTTCACGAGCGACCAGGGGCCGGACAACCCGGCGGGCGAACCGGCCCCGGTGTTGCCGTTGTCGAAGCCGAAGTTCATCCACATGTCCTGCGCCGTGGCCGCGATGTTGATCGTGACGCCGAGCGTATAGACGTAGCCGGGCTGCGGGGCGAAGGGCAGCCGGGTGATCCCGGCGGTGGTGCCGCTATAGACGAGGCGACCGCCGCCATCCGTCGAGGTGTTCCAGAAGTCCGAACCGTCCGGAACGGACCAGTTGCCCGGCGCGTTGGCGTCGGCGGTGTCGGGCGCGCTGTCGGCGATGGGGCCGGTGCGGTTGAAGGAATCGGCGATGATCGTCGTCTGGGCCTGGGCCTGGGTCGCCAAGGCGGCGAGGAGGCCAAGGACCGTCGCGAACGGACGGGTGAATGCTTTCATGTCTGGTCTGGTGTCGTTGGGGTTCCCCGGAAACCCCCGCCACGCCGCCCGGGTCGAAAAACCAAAGACAAGGTGGTCGGTGCGCATCTCATGGGATGTCCCCAGTGTAGGGGACGCGAAGAAGCGGCGGCCATGCCCCCAATCGGGTCCGGGCATTAGCCCCAAATGGGGGTAGTCGTCTTTCTTCCTTCTCGTTCTCGCCCTCCTTCTCGCTCTCGCTATACTCCTTGTTCGAGAGCCGCCTCAGCAAGAGAGAGGACGAAGACGACGAGGAGGAGAAGGAGGGCGAGAACGAGAAGGCACGGAACGAAAGCCCCTACGGTGCCTTCGA
>CBFGQE010000342.1:0-4150 GCA_965650815.1 uncultured bacterium | reverse complement strand
AACTCGAAGTTGTCCGCGAAATCCAGCGGGTAGAAGAACTGGTGCGGATGCGGGAAGACGGCGAGCGAACCGCCCGCGCCCTGCGCGACAATGGTCCGGTGCTTCACCGCGAGCGAACGGGCGGCGAACCCGTCCACCACCTTGGCGTCCTGGAAGCGTCCATGCGGTTCGCGCCAAGCGACGGTGTTCCAGTCCGGTTTGGCGGACACGAGCCCGGTGTCATAGACGATGGCGCGGAGCTTCTCGTCCGTCTTCAGCACCGTCTGCACCTGGATCAGCGGGCTGTCCTGAAAGAGGTTGATCCGCAGTTCGCCCTTGAACGAACCGGCGGCCACATCGCCGATGTGGATCGTGGTCCTCGACCCGGCGTCGGTCACACGGACGGAACGCTTCGTGAGTTCAGCGACGTGGCGGGTGAAGGGACGGCTGCGCGGATTGTCGAAGAAGACCCAGCCCCGCATCGCCTTGTCGCTGTCGCGGTCGCCGACGGTCAGCACGGTGAAGGGATCGAGACCGGCGGCGATGGGTTCCGAACGGCGACCTTTGAGGCCGATGGAAACCTGCGTGAAGAGCGGTTGTTCATCCGCAAGGTTGAGCGTGATGCGGCCCGTTTCCTTCGCGGAGACCGGCCAGACCACGGTCAGCCCGGGTGGCGTTTGGAGAATCTCGACCTTGGATTTCGGATCGCGTCCCGAGAGATCCAGCGTCGCCGCCCGGCCCACAGAAGCCAGCGCCAAGGCGAGACATCCCAAGGCCACCGCCTTGACAGACGGTCTGAGCATTGCGGCCACTCCCCCGAAAGGCGCCTTGGAGCGCGCAGGCTGCACACCGCTCTCGGCACGTTTTCCCGGTTCCTTGCCTTTCAAACAGGCTCCAAACCAAGCGACCAAAGCCTGCTGAACCCTCGGGCTCGCCTCGCGGACATGACCGTCCGTGCTCCACCGTCCCGTCTCAGCACCGAACCGTTTCGCTGCCGACCACCGAGCAACCACTGCCGCCATCATCGCATGTCTCCATCTGGGTTCCGACCGGAGCCCGCAAGGGGCAATCCGCCGTGAACCGGATTCCTGTCTGTGGATGCATGACCGTCACTCGACAAGGTGAACGCCCGACCGACAACACCATTTTTTCCAGAACGAACGAATCAGGACGCCTTGTTCCGCAAGCAGGTGCCAGGACAAAAGCGGCCGCCGAGCCGCTTGGGGGCGATCCGGCAAAGCTCAAGCCTCCGATTTGCAGTGTCGCAACCGTCCCGTTTGCCGTAACGCCGGGAGTGTTCGTCCCTGGCTTCGTGGAGACTCTATTCTCCGTTCGCCGCTGATGCGGTCGCCGGGCCGGCGAATCGGGCCACGGTGCCGAGAAATTCATCGCGGCCGAACGGCTTCTTCAGCGCCGCCACCGCGCCGAAACCGAGCGCCGCCGGCAGGAAGTCGAACCCGCTCATGCGCGAGCCGCCGGACATCGCGACCACTTTCAGCGCGGGATACGCCTGGCGGATGGCCATGATGGTCTCCAGCCCTTCCTGCTCGGGCATGATGAGGTCGGTCACGACGAGGTCGAAGCCGCCGCCGCCGCGCAGCTTGCCCAGGCCGTCGCGCCCGTTGTCGGCATCCACGGCCTCGTAGCCCGCGCGTTCGAGCATCTGCACCAACATGCGGCGCAGGCCGTCGTCGTCGTCGATGATGAGGATTCTGGGCATGGGAAACGTCTCTCGTCCTGGCGCGGAAGAATCAGCGGGCCACGCAGCGCTGCAGCAGCCGCAGCAGCTCGTCCTCGTCCACCGGCTTCGGCACGATGGCCTCGGCCACGCCGTGCCAGTCCGGGCTGTCGATCACTTCGTGGTGGCCCGAGCAGAGGATCACCGGCAGGTCCGGGCGGATGGCGCGCGCCTTCCGCGCGAAGTCGATGCCAGTCATGACCGGCATGGTGTGGTCGGTCAGCACCACGTCGAAGGCGGCGGGATCGGTCGCGAAGCTCTCCAGCGCCTGGACCACGTCGTTGTGCGCCTGCACGGAGAAGCCGGCGCGTTCCAGCCAGATCGTCGTGACCCGCAGCAGGGCCGGTTCGTCGTCCAACAGCAGCACCCTGCCCCCGGACACCTTGGGCGTGGGCGTCTCTTCTTCCGGCTCGGGCGATCCGGGGGCCGACACGGGCAGGAAGATCTCGAAGGTGGTTCCCCGCCCCGTCTGGCTGTGGACCACGATCTCGCCGTCGAGCGTCTTCACGATGCCGTGGACGACGGACAGGCCGAGGCCTGTGCCTTCGCCCACCGCCTTGGTCGTGAAGTAGGGATCGAAGATGCGCTCCAGGATCTCGGACGACATGCCGCAGCCGGTGTCCGTCACGGAAAGCCTCACCCAGCCGCGCGACGTGACCGGCCCCAGGGCGACCCACTTGGTCGGCGGCGCACCGGCGTTGTCCAGGCGCAGGGTCAAGCGCCGCTCCTCGCTCCCGCGCATGGCATGGGCGGAATTGACCGCGAGGTTCAGGATGACCTGCTGGAACTGCACGGCGTCGGCCACAACCCAGGAGTCCTGGCGCAGACCGCATTCGGCCGCGATGTCGATGGTCGAGGGCAGCGAGGCGCGCAGCATGTTGACCGCTTCCTCCAGCACCGGCTCCAGCAGGATGGCGCGCGGCTGGACGGTTTGGCGGCGGCTGAAGGTCAGGATCTGCTGCACCAGCTCCTTGGCCCGGGTGGCGGCGGCGAGGATCTCCTCCACGTCGCGGTGCATCCGGTCCGTCGGCTGGAGATCCTGCAGGACCATGCCGGTGTAGCCGGTGATGACGCCGAGGATGTTGTTGAAGTCATGCGCGATGCCGCCGGCCAAGCGGCCCACGGCCTCCATCTTCTGGGCGTGTTTGAGCTGGGCCTCCAGGCTCTCCTTCTCCTCGCGCGCCCGGTGCTCGGCGGTCACGTCCTGGATCATGCCCTCGTAGTAGAGCAATCGGCGGTCGGGACCGAAGACGCCGCGCGCGTTCTCGCGAATCCAGATCACCTGCCCGTCCCGCCGGCGCACGCGATACTCCATGTTCCGCACCACGCCGTGCTCGCCGATCTGCCGACGGAACGACGCGACATCCTCCGGGCTCACATACACGTGCTCGGAAACGTCGTGGATGGCGGCCAGCAATTCCTCCGGGCTCTCGTAGCCATACATCCGGGCCAGGGCGGGATTGACGCTGATGAACCGGCCCTCGGGCGAGCTCTGGTAGATGCCCTCGACCGCGTGCTCGAAGATCGACTGGTAGCGCGCCTCGCTGTTGCCGAGGTTCTTCTCCGCCCAGCGCCGCCGGGTGATCTCGTCGTTCAACGCCTCGGTCGTCCGGACCAGTTCCACCGTCCGCTGGGCCAGGGTCGCTTCCAGGCTGCGCCGGATCTCCTTCAGCCGCTCCAGCTCGTCCCGCAACTGCTCGGCCTCCGTCGCGGCGGAAACCGTGGGAGGCATCGACGGGTTCACGGCCTCCCGGAGAACTTCCGGGGTGGCGGCACGGGCGGCGAATCTCGAACCGACGGTTGCTTCGGAGGCCATTGGGTTGCAGCTCGACTGCGCAACTCCGACTTGGGGAAACGGAAATCGCATCAATCCCTTCCCCCTATCTTCGATCCGTCGGAGCGTGTCCAGACCGAGCTACAAAGCGAGAATTGATCCAACACCGCCAACGTCGGCCGATGTCTCGACTCTTCGCACAACCGCCCAACAACATGACACTCGCGGCAGCTTTCCGGGCCGGAGCGTTGGCGAAAAAACGCTCGTCTGAACAAGAACCGCCAGCGCGGTCTAGGAAGGGACGAATCGATCCAGAGCGCAGATGCTCTCGCCCGCGAGGCTGCGCTGAACAGTGAAGCGGTTTGTTTTCAGATCACCGTTCCAACCAGGTTCGAGGAATGAAGGACAAGCACCGGTTTTTGGAACCCCGGCCTACAGGCTTTAGGCACGGTCCACTAACCGGGCGCAGTCACGACAAGGCGGGCCAAGAGTTGCTCCGGATGGGCCTTGAACCGTGGATTTGAAGTCTGCCCAGGATGTGGAGCTGGCCACGCGGGCGAGACCGTGCGAGCTCCGTTAGCCCAAACGCACCGGCCCCAACAGTAGATCGAGCAGCTCATCCGGATTGCGGTAGTCGGCCACGAGCAGGTGCGCTCCGG
>CBFGQE010000341.1:0-4161 GCA_965650815.1 uncultured bacterium | reverse complement strand
AGGAGCTGCGCAGTATGCTCGTCGCCCAAGGCCCGGACGGCTTTCAGCTCCACGACAAGTTCGTCCTCCGCCAAGAGGTCCGCGAAGAACTCGCCCAACAAGGTTCCGTCCTCATCGAGGACGTTCAGGGGATGTTGTTGAACGACCCGGAGTCCTTGCTTCCTCAGCCGATGAGCCAGGGCGTTCTCGTAGATTGTTTCGAGATGCCCGTGCCGGTGATAGCGGTGGATGGCGAACCCGGTTTCCCGGACGAGGTCACAGAGCTGAAAGATGGGGTCTTTCATGAATTTTGCGCTCTTTGTGCCTTCTTGCGGCCATTTGCCGCCTGAAAAAAGAATCCGCGAAAGAACACAGGGAATGCAAAGAACGGAGGCCTAATCGCGTTCAATCACCGTTCCTTGCGTTCTCCCGCGGTAAATTGGGTCACGCCTTCCAGCCGTGGTTGTCGCGGACCTGGACCATGGCGGCAAGGATGTTGTTCCAGGTGGCCTGGTCCTGCATCACGGCGTTGGGGAACATGCAGCCGTCCCAGCAGATGTGTTTGAACTTCTTCGTCACCTTGCCGGCGTCGTCGCGCATCCAATAGCCGGCGTCGCGGGCGACGTTCAGCTTGCCGTTGGGATCGGTCACCTGGCAGTGGCGGCCGGTCTTCTCGTGTTCGCCGGAGCCGAAAACGGTCGCGTCGTTCTGCGCGACGTGGAAGTCGAAGGTCCAAGGGCGGAGCGCCTTGGTCATCTTCTTCATCGCCTTGTGGAACTCCTCGGGCTGCCAGAAATACTTCTCCGGCACGATGCGGTGTTCGGGCGCGTTGTAGCCGAGCGTGTAGAGGAGCGTGTGGGCCATGTCGGCCTGGAAGCCGACGACCTTCGGCATGTTCACCTCTTCGAGGAGCTGGATGACGTATTTCCAGGAGTGCATCGCGCCCCAGCAGATCTCGCCCTCGCAGGCGAGGCGTTCGCCGTGGGCCTTGGCGATCTTGCCGGCCTCGCGGAAGGTCTGGGCAATGAGCTTGGTGTTGGCCTTCGGATTCTTTTCCCACTCGGTCACGCTGGCGGAGGAGTCGATGCGGACGATGCCGTAGGGACGCACGCCGAGTTCCTTCAGCTTTTGGGCGATGCGGCAGCCTTTGCGGACCTGCTCGACGAATTTCTTCCGGTCCTCAGCGCTGCCCATCGCGGAGCCGCCCCCGGTGGGCCCCCAGATGGGTGCGACGACGGAGCCGACCACCAGGTTGCGGCGCGCGATCTTGTCGGCGAGGCGCTTCAGGTCGTCGTCGGTGGAATCGATGCTGACATGCGGGTCGAAGAGGAAGATGTCCACGCCGTCGAACTTGGTCCCGTTCACTTCGGCCTTGGCGGTGAGGTCGAGCATGGTGTCGAGCCCGATGCAGGGCTCGGCTCCGGGGCTGCCCTTGCCGACGAGGCCGGGCCACATGGCGTTGTGGAGCTTGGGGAAGTTGTTCGCGGCTTTGGTGCTCATAGATGGGTCCGGGAGACGGGAAAGAACGCTATCGGCGACGAGGGTCGGATCAATCCGAAAAGCTTTTCCCGGTCAAAAAACTGTGCGCCTCGAACTCGATCATCGGCCCGTCATCATTGATCGAATTCACACTCGTGTCGCCGGCGGTCCGCCAGTCCGCTGCTGTGGACGGCTCGAAGATCACCGGTGTTCAAGGGAAGACTCCCCGGTGTTTCATCCGCGGGGATTTCGCTTTGCCAAACCCCGGGGCTTCCGTCCTGCTGGACCGATGTTGCTGGGAACTTTCGTTCGGTGGTTTCAGCGGAAACGCCGCTCCTGGTTGGGATATCCGGTGGGTCTTGGGCTCGCCGCGCTTCTTCTGGCTCCGTTCGCTCTTTGCGCCGCCGGGCAGGGGCCGGTCTTCACCATCACGGAGGAGAACGACCTCTTCTACGACACCGACCGGCACTACACGCAGGGGCTGAAGTTCACCTACATGTTCGGCGAGGAGGCCGCGCCTGATTTCGCCATGCGCTGGGCCACGAATCTCCCGGCGTTCGGCTACGAGGTGCAGAGCGCGACCGTCGGGTTCAGTCTCGGGCAGTCCATCTTCACGCCGTCGGACTACTCCACGACGACCCTGCTGCCCAACGACCGTCCCTACGCCGGTTGGCTGTATGCGGGCCTGATCCTCCAGCGCTACGGCACGAACCGCTTTCTCGGCCAGTTCTTCGGCCAGCACCGCGCTCTGGAGAACCTGGAGATGTCGCTGGGCGTGGTCGGTCCCTGGGCGCTGGGCGAAGAAGCGCAGACATGGGTGCATCGACTGCGCGGCTTCGATCTGCCGCAGGGCTGGGACAACCAATTGGAAAACGAACCGGCCATCCAGCTCCGCTACACCCGCATGTGGAACCACCGCACCCCGGGAGGTTGGGACCCCTTCGCCATCGATCTGATCCCTCACTGGGGCCTGAATGTTGGCACCGTGCATGTCTTCGCCAATGCCGGGGCCACCCTGCGTCTCGGCCTGAACCTGCCGCTCGATTTCGGCACCACGACCATCGACGCCCCCACGGTCGAAGCCGGAGCTGGTCGGAGCAGCCGTTGGGGCTTCTACGTCTTCGCCGGGGTCGATGGGCGGGCCGTCGCCTGGAACACCTTCCTCGATGGAAACCTCTTCCAGGACAGCCACAGCGTGGACAAGGAATACTTCGTGGCCGACCTGAAGCTCGGCGCGGTGCTGGTGCTCAAGCGCGTCGAGCTGGGCTACACCTACGTGCGGCGGACGCACGAGTTCGAGGGCCAGACGCAGGAAGACGCCTTCGGTTCGGTCAGCTTGAAGTGGAAGTTCTGAAGCCACGCGACCAACAACCCGCCGAACTCCCCGTGAACGGCCTGTGAACAACGACGGGAACCCCTGAACAACCCGGAGAACCGCCGGTTGTCCAAAGTTGCTGGAGCCTTTCTCCACAGTGCCGGGAGACGAGAAAACCCCTTTGAACACGGGCGTTTGGCCACGTTGTTGGACTTATCAACAGAGCTTAATAAGAGGTAGATTTTTGAAAAGAAACCTATTCAACTAAGCGCCAATGAATCTCGCGATCGCCAAAGACCAGCTCCTTTTGGGGCTTCAGTCGGTCCAGAACGTGGTCAACTCCCGCACGACGCTCCCGATCCTCTCCAACGTCCTGCTCCGCGCCGCGGACAACCGCCTGGAGCTGACCGCCACGGACCTCGACGTGACCATCTCCTGCTCCGTCGAAGCCAAGGTCGGCAAGCCCGGGGCGACCACGATCCCCGTGAAGAAGCTCGTGGGCATCGCGCGCGAACTCGGGACGCCTGAGATCGAGTTGGCCGTGGATGAGAAGAGCGCCTGCGCGATCACTTCCGGACCCTCGTTCTTCAAGATCAACGGGCTCGCGGCCGAGGAGTTTCCTCCCTTTCCGCAGTTCAAAGAGAACAAGAAGGTGGTGCTGCCGCAGGAAAAGCTCCGGAGCATGTTGAAGAAGACGTCCTTCGCCATCTCCACGGATGAGTCGCGCTACGTGCTGAACGGCATTTTCCTTTCCCTCAAAGACCACAAGGTCACGATGGTGGCCACCGATGGCCGCCGTTTGGCCATGGTTGAGGAAGAGACCGATGTCGCCGAGGGCAACCAGGGCGAATTCATCATCCCCACCAAGGCGGTCAACGAACTGTCCCGTCTGCTCGGCGACAAGGGAGAGGTCGAGATCCGGTTCACCGACAACCAGGTGGCCTTTACGCTCAAGAACGACGCCGGGTTCAGCGTGTTGCTCATCTCCAAGCTCGTCGAAGGCAACTATCCCAACTACCGGCAGGTCATCCCCAGCGAGACCAAGGAGCGCGTGCCCATCGTCCGCGAAGAGCTGCTCCAGGCCGTGCGCCGCGCCGAGATCATGACGAGCGACAAGGCCAACTCGGTGAAGTTCACCTTCACCAAGAACAACCTGACGATCACGGCCAACGCCCCCGAGGTCGGCGAAGCCAAGGAAAGCCTCGCCATCAACTACAAGGGCAAGGACATGGCCATCGCCTTCAACCCCGGCTACCTGCTCGACCCGCTGAACGCCCTGAGCAACGTGGACGAGGTCTTCATCGAGTTGATCGACGAGCTGAGCCCCGGCGTGATGAAGATCAACGGGCCGTTCCTCTACGTCGTCATGCCGATGCGGCTGAGCTGAA
>CBFGQE010000340.1:0-4176 GCA_965650815.1 uncultured bacterium | reverse complement strand
GGCTTCCGCATCAAGACCTGGCAGCTCGATCCTCCGGGCACCACCAAGGTTCAGAATCTCGGCGCCTTCGCCGAACAGGAACTCCTCGGACTCTTCGGGCCGAACGTGGCCAATCTGACGGACTTCACCGAAGGCGGATACTTCCCCGAACCGCTCGTGGTGAACTACAAGATCGACGCCAACCAGCAGGGCAACTTCGGCAACGAAACCTTCCCTCCCGGCATCCCCGGCAACGTCACCATCTCGAACCCGAACGAGAACTACGCGCTGGAGATCCAGACCTACGTCGAGTTCCCCACCGCCGGCTTCTACAGCTTCGGCTTCAACAGCGACGACGGCTTCCGCACCTACGCCAGCGAGGCCCCGGGCCCCATCCACGCGCTGAAGATCAACGCTCCGGCCGGATTGGCCGGGAACATCGGAGCCGTCTCCGGCGGCACCGACGAGGGCGGCATCTTCAACCCGCTGCCCACGACCCCGATCACCGGCAAGGTGGTCTATGCCAATCCCCCATTGGCCGATGGTCCGATCGTCAACGCCGCCGAACTCGCGGGCAATATCGCCCTCGTGGACCGTGGCGTGAACGGCTTCGCGGCCAAGGCGGCGGCCGTGAAAGCGGCCGGTGCCATCGCGATGATCCTTGTGAACAACCGGGCTTTGGACAACGCAGAAGGCATCCTTCCGACCGTCATGGGCGGAGATCGGACCGACTTTTATG
Source organism: uncultured bacterium (assembly GCA_965650815.1). Taxonomy (GTDB): domain Bacteria; phylum Verrucomicrobiota; class Verrucomicrobiia; order Limisphaerales; family CANJSG01; genus CANJSG01. The sequence continues at coordinate 3,458 of CBFGQE010000340.1, read as the reverse complement.
GCGTCATGATCTCCATCGTCGATGGCCAGCGGATCAAGGACCAGCTCAACGCTCCCGGCGGCGTGAACGCCAGCCTCGGAGCCGATCCGACCACCATCCTGGGCCAGTTCAACGGCGGACGCGGCGCCAGCGACACGATCTTCAACGTCGTGGTTCCCCAGGCGGGCGTTTATCCCCTCCGCACCATCACCTACCAGGGCGGCGGCGGCGGCAACTGCGAGTGGTTCTCCGTGCTGCCCGACGGCACCAAGGTGCTGCTCAACGACACCGCCACCACCGGACACCTGAAGACGTTCCGCGCCCGCACCGTGGCCGCCACGCCGACCATCGGCATCGCCGGATCGGTCATCACCTACACCGGCACGCTGCTCTCCAGCGACACGGTGAACGGCACCTATACGCCCGTCGCCGGCGCCACTTCGCCCTACACCGTCCCGAACGGCACGACGGTGAAGTTCTACAAGTCGAGCAACTGATCGACGGCGAAACTTCCCTGAACACGCGAAAGACCGGGCCTCGGCCCGGTCTTTCTTCTTTTTGGGTGGATGGTTCGGGGAGGAAGCCACGGCGCTTACTCACCTTGGCCTTCACGCGGACCGCGCGGGCCCCGGGGACCGCCTTCACGGCCTTCGCCCCGGGGCGGCATCACTTCGTCCAGCGTGACGGAGCCGTCGGCATTCTTGTCGAGAGCCTTCAGTGCGGCGACGGAGTTGGCGATCTCGGTGGCGTCGATGGTGCCGTTCTTGTCGGTGTCGAGCGCGGCGATGAGCGGATGGCCGCCTTGACGTCCCGGCATGTTGCCTCGCGGTCCACGGCCTTCGCCTTCGGGCCGTTGCGGACGCTCACCGGCATTGCCCGGGCGCTGGGGCATCAGTTCTTCGCGGCTGAGGGAACCGTCCTGGTCGGCATCCAGCTTCAGGAGCGCGGTGGGGGCGGCGGCGATCTCGGCGGCCGTGAGGGTGCCATCCTGCGTGGTGTCGAGCGCCTTCACGAGAGGAGGCATCATCATGCCGCCGCGGCGGGGACGGGATTCTTCCTGGGCCTGGAGACTCAGGGACAGGCTGCCGAGGGCGAGGGCGGTCAGGGCGAGGGTGGAGAGGTGTTTCATAGGATCTGCGGTTTGAGCGTTTTGGTCTTCGTGGTTTGGCAGGGCGTTGTGTCCTGCATCTGGGAACAGTGGACGCCCCTCGCGTTAAGCGAATGTGTGGACGGGCCGGGAGAATTGTTAAGGAAGCGTAAAAGTGGCGGTCTTTTCCCGGACGCCTCGCTAGCGTTCGCCCGGTTAAACCAATCGATGCAGACCAGCCCGGACACCGCCGAAAGCCGCCACAGCCGAGTCCTCGTGATCGACGACGACCGCAAGCTCTGTCGCCTGATCGGCGACTATCTGGAGCCGATGGGCTACGAAGTGACGGCCGTCCACACCGGCCCGGAAGGCGTGGCCAAAGCCGCCGCCGAAACCTGGGCCGCCGTGATCCTCGACGTGATGTTGCCCGGTCTCGACGGCTTCGAGGTCTTGAAACAGATCCGCAAGGCCAGCGAAGTCCCGGTGCTGATGCTCACCGCGCGCGGCGACGAAGCCGACCGCATCGTCGGCCTGGAAATCGGGGCCGATGACTATCTGCCGAAGACCTTTTCCACGCGCGAACTGCTCGCCCGTCTCCGCGCCGTGACCCGACGAAGCGTCCGCTCCGCTGCACCGGCCAAAGACGATGATGAAGAGGCTCCCTTGGTCGTGGGACCGCTCCGGGTCCATCCCGGTTCGCGTGTCGCGGTGTTGGGCGATGAGCCGTTGACCCTCACGCCGGTGGAGTTCGACCTGCTGGCCAGCCTCGCGCGGGGCCGTGGACGCGTGAAGACCCGCGAGCAGCTCCTCGACGAGATCCGCGACCGAAACTACGACGTGTTCGACCGCTCGATCGACGTCCACATCTCCGCGCTGCGGAAGAAGCTGGGCGACGATCCCAAGACGCCCCGCTTCATCCGCACCGTGCGCGCGGCCGGCTACATGCTCATCAACCCGGACGATCCCACGCCCTGACGAACCATGCGCTCCGGCCTGCCGCTCTCCGCCAAGATCCTGCTCTGGTTCTTCCTGAACCTGCTGCTGCTCGTCGCCCTCTTCTACGTCTTCTTCCGGCTCCAGTTCCGCGTCGGACTCGACTCGTTGCTGGAAGGTCCGGCGGGCGACCGGGTCCAGGCGTTGGCGGCCGAAGTGGGCTTTGAACTGGCCGAGTCGGATCGCACGGAATGGGAAGAAATCCTCCGTCGCCAAAGCACGGAACACGGCGTGGCGTTCCGTTTGTTCCGGGCCGATGGCGAGCAATTGGCGGGTGAACCCGTCGTCTTGCCGCCCCAGGTGCAGGAACGCCTGGGTGGGCCCAGAGGTTTCGGAGGAATCCCGCGAGGCGGCCCGCGTTCGGGACCGCCGCCAGTCGATCCACCGGAAGGCGCTCCGCGAGATGGAGGCGAAGTCGGTCCACGCGAAGGTCCCGCAGGCCGGGTTGGCCTGCCGCGGAACACCGTGCCGCGCTTCATGGTCCGCACCGACAATCCCCGGCAATACTGGGTCGGTGTGCGCTTGCCGCTCGGCGATCTGCTGCGCCCGGGCCAGCGCAATCCTTCGGCCGATCCCATTCGTGGGCGCGTCGGCGGGCCGGTTTTGTTGATGACGTCGTCCACGCTCAGCGGCGGCGGGCTGTTCTTCGACGCGAAGCCCTGGTTGCTCCTTCTGCTCGCGGTCGTGGTCGCTTCGGTCCTTTTCTGGCTGCCGATGATTCGGGGCATCACCCGCTCCATCGCGCGCATCGACCGCGCGACGCTCCAGATCGCCGAGGGAAACTTTGCCGCCCGCGTCGAGGAAGGCCGACACGACGAACTCGGACGCCTCGGCGGTTCCATCAACCAACTGGCCACCCGGCTCGACGGCTTCGTCACGGGGCAGAAACGGTTCCTCGGCGACATCGCCCACGAGCTGTGTTCGCCGCTCGCGCGGATGCAGATGGCGCTCGGCATTCTCGAACAACGGGCCGACGACCGGCAGAAGGCCTACGTGGAGGACGTGCGCGAAGAGGTGCAGCACATGTCGGCGTTGGTGGCGGAGCTGCTCTCCTTCTCCAAGGCCGGGCTCCGTCCCGGTGGGCTCACGCTCCAAGCCGTGCCGCTCCGCGATGTGGTGGATCACGTGGTCGAGCGCGAGACCGGGGAAGGGGACCGCGTGGAGCTCGACGTTGCTGCGAACTTGGCGGTCCTGGCCGAGCCCGATCTGCTCGCCCGCGCGTTGGGGAATGTTCTGCGCAATGCCCTGTGCTACGCCGGTTCCGCCGGACCAATCCGCATTGCCGCCGCACGCACGGATGGTGAAGTCGTCGTCACCGTGCGCGATTCCGGGCCGGGCGTGCCTGAAGAATCCTTGGCGAAGCTCTTTGATCCGTTCTATCGCCCCGACGTTTCGCGGA
>CBFGQE010000339.1:0-4180 GCA_965650815.1 uncultured bacterium | reverse complement strand
TCCGCCGCCCACAGTCGCCGCGTCCAACTCATGAGCGCCGCGCCTCCTTCCTTCGCCGTCAGCCTGGTTCACGTGACCAAGCGTTATGGCCAGCATGTCGCGGTCAACGACCTCACCCTCCAGGTGCCCACCGGATCGATCTACGGCTTCATCGGGCCCAACGGCTCGGGAAAGACCACGACCATCCGCACGATCCTCCATCTCGTGTTGCCCGACGCCGGGACGGTCGAAGTCCTCGGCCAGACCGGCACCCGCGCGGCCAACGACGCCATCGGCTACCTCCCCGAGGAGCGCGGCCTCTACAAGAAGATGACCGTGCGTCGGCTGCTCATCTACTACGCCGGACTCAAGGGCATGGCGGCGAACGAAGCCGGTCCCGCGGCCGACCTATGGCTGGAACGGATGGGGCTCCAGGCGTGGGCGGGCAAGAAGCTGGAGGCGTTGTCCAAGGGCATGGCGCAAAAGGTCCAGTTCATCTCCGCCGTCATCGCCCGACCCAGGCTGCTGATCCTCGACGAGCCGTTCACCGGCTTGGACCCCGTGAATCTGGACGTGCTCCGCTCGGCCATCCTCGATCTGCGGAAGCAGGGCACGACGATCATCTTCTCCACCCACAACATGTCGGCCGCCGAGGAGATGTGCGACTACGTCTTCATGATCTATCGCGGGAACAAGGTGCTGGACGGCACGCTGGAAAGCATCCGCGCGCGTTACGGCCGCGACACGCTCCGGCTCCGCGTCCAGGGCGGCGCAGAGGCGCTGCGCGGCATTCCCGGCGTCGAGGTCGCGCGCGATTTCGGCCAGCACTTGGAACTGCGAAACACCGGCGATCCGCAGGCCTTGCTCCAGGCCATCGCCGCCCGGGCCAGGGTGGAACTCTTCGAGGTCTCCACGCCGTCGCTCCACGACATCTTCGTCCGCATCGCCCAACCCCAAGCCCCGGAGGCCGCCCATGCGTAAGATCTGGACCGTCGCCTGGACGGAGTATCTGAACGCCGTCCGCAGCAAGGCCTTCATCATCGGACTGCTGGCGCTTCCCGTGATGATGTTCGGCGGGCTGATCGTCGGGCACGTCGCCAAGGACAAGGTGGACATCCGCCCGCGTCGGCTCGCGGTCCTCGACCAGTCGGGGATCTTCCTGCCGCTGCTGGAAACGAAGGCGGCGGAGCGCAACGCGAACGAGCTCTTCGCCTCGACCAACCGCACGAAGCAGATCCGGCCCGCCTTCGAGATCGAGGCCGTGTCCACCAACGCCGCGTTCGACGAGGCGCTGGAGCTGACGCTGTCCGACCGCGTGCGGCGCAAGGAGCTGTTCGCCTTCCTCGTCATCCGCCCCGACGCCACGGCCATCGGCGCGACCAACGCCGTCTCCTACTTCACCGAAACGGCCAGCTACGAGGAATTGCCCCGCTGGTTGAACCGCGTCATCGGCGACGAGGTGAAGCGGCTGCGCTTCGAGGCCGCCGGGGTGGATCGCGTCCTCGTCCAGCGCCTCACCACGCCGGTCGAGATCCGCGAGCTGGGCCTGACCAAGCGCGACGCCAGCGGCAAGATCCAGGGCGCGAAGGAAACGAACCGCGCCGCCACGATCCTCGTGCCGATGGCCACGGTGATCCTGCTCTTCATGCTGGTGATGTCGTCCGCGCCCGCGCTGCTGAACAGCGTGCTGGAGGAAAAGATGCAGAAGATCGCCGAAGTGTTGGTCGCCTCAGTGAGCCCTTTCCAGTTGATGATGGGCAAGCTGGTCGGCGCGGTTCTGGTCTCGCTCACGCTCTCCGTGCTCTACCTCGGCAGCACGGGCTGGATGCTGGCGAAGTTCGGCCTGTTCAGCGAAGTGGACCCGGCATTGTTCGCCTGGTTCCTGCTCTTCCAGATGATTGCGTTGCTGACCTTCGGTTCGATCTTCCTCGCGGTCGGTTCCGCGTGCAGCGAGATCCGCGACGCGCAGAGCCTGATGTTCCCGGCGATGATGCTGGTGATGCTTCCGATGTTCTGCCTCGGCCCGGTGCTCCAGTCCCCGTCCAGTTCGTTCTCACGTGCGCTGTCGCTCTTCCCGCCCGCCACGCCCACGATCATGACGCTGCGCATCGCGTCGAAGCCCGCGCCGCCGCTCTGGGAAATCCTGCTCGGCGCAGGGCTCGCCGTTGCCTTCATGCTGCTGTGCGTCTGGGCGGCGGGGAAAATCTTCCGCATCGGCCTGCTCTCCCAGGGCCAGGCCCCCACCTTCGGCCGGATGCTGAAGTGGATCGTGTCGAAGTAGGCCTTGGCCCGCGCAGCCGCCATGCTGGAAGCAGGCGATCCGGATGCTGCTCCGCCCCGGAACCCCTCAGCTCATGGCCCGGCGCGAGCGGGCGGAATCGATCCGCAGCAGCAGCTCCGGCAAGGTGATCAGCCGGACGCTGGCGCAATCCGGCAACCAATGGACCCGGCCATCCGGCGCGGTCCCGAGCACGGTGCCCACGAGCGAACCGCGCAGCGTTCGGACCCGGTCGCCCGGCTCCGGCCGCATGGGGCTCCAGAGGTTCTCGACGATCTCGACCATCGCCGCGCGTTCCATCAGCCCCGCAACGAACCGCACGATGGCGGTGGTCGTCTCGCGCCGACGCAGCGCGGGCAGCGACGCGAAGACCTGGCCGCACAATTCGCGGCCGACCTGGGAGAAGGTCGATTCGTTGAAGAAGAAGAACGGTTCCCGGCGATGGCTGCGGTGCAGGTGCTCCAGCACGTCCAGCAGCGGCAACGCGCAGGCACGGGCCACTTCCCAATCGGCGGCCACAAGCGCATGGGCCTCCGGATTGAGCCCGTGCTGGGCGCGCCCCCTGCGGCAGAGCGACTGGTTGATGGCCGTGACCTCGCCCCAGTCCCAAGCCACAAAATGCCGATCCGCCCGCGCGAGCGGCGAAGCGGCGGGTGGGAGTTGGAGAAGCCGTGCGGTCATCCGGCGGAATGAATACCGCAAGAGCGCGGCCGCGCCAGAGAAGAGAAGTTATCGCGACGACATGGCTTCCATCATCCGCCGTTCATTCGGGTGTTAGGTCCTTGTAGATCGAATAGGCGATGAGGACGGATGCCAGCCCCGAATAGAACGCCTCCAATCCCAGCGTCGCTCCTTGGTTCAGATCCTTCGCGATATCCCGGACCATCGGATCATCCGAAGCTTCCGGGTTCGTGCCGCTGATGGACAAGGGACTTTTGTTGGCCGAATACACCCACAAGGCTCCCAGCCCGGTCCAAGCGGCCGATACGGCCAGCAACACGAGCACATAACCCCGCAGTCCCTGTTGCTCGGTGAACGGGAAAATGATCGCCGCCACGACGCAAAGCACCGTGAAGATCACCGCAAACACTTTCACGACATGGACCAAAGCCTTCATCCGGGAAAGGATCGGCGTCCGCTGCCGACAATTAAACCCTGCGCTCCGCCGTCTGCACAAAATGTTCCAGGGCCATTGGGAAAGCTATCAGCTCTGTGAGCCTCCTGTCGGACGGCGCCCCAGAAGCAGATCGAAACCCTGAAGTGGCTGGATCGAGAGGTGAGGTAAACGACCACGGACACCGGTTGACAAAGAAAGTGTGTCACCAAATTGTGTCACAGTGAAAACGACGAGCGTTCGGGAGCTGAAACATGACACGGCGGCCGTGTTGGAATGGGTCGAGGCCGGCGAATCCGTCGAGGTGCGCAAGCACGGAAAACTCGTCGCCATCCTGGCCCCTCCCTCCCCCGATGGTGGATCGCGGGCACCCCGCCCCGACTTTGCGGCCCGGCTAAAGTCGATCTACGGCGAAACCTCGCTCTCGACCACGGCCACCGAGCTTCTGGCGGACGAACGCGGCGACCGATGACCTCCTACGCGGATACCGGATTCGTCTGTTCCCTGCACACGCCCGATGCCCACACGGCGCGGGTGCTGGCCTTCATGCGACGGCAACGGGAGCCGTTGCCCTTCACCGCGCTCCACCGGCTGGAGTTCCGAAACGCCCTTCGCCTCCGCGTTTCCCGCAAGGAGATCGCCTTGGAGCAAAGCGAACAGTCGATCCAGGCCCTGCTTTCCGACGTGGCCTCCGGAGTGTTCCGGTTCGTGGACGTGGATTGGCCGGAAATGCTGCTGGAAGCGGAGCGCCTGAGCGCCCGTCACACCGACCGGATCGGCACCCGCAGCCTCGACATTCTCCACGTGGC
>CBFGQE010000338.1:0-4182 GCA_965650815.1 uncultured bacterium | reverse complement strand
CAGCTTCGGCGCGTCCCGGTCGTAGGCCGCCAGCGCCCGTTGGGCCTGGATGAACAGCCGGTGCTCGGGAGCCAGCGAGGCGAGTGCGTCCAGCGCTTCCCGGGCCGCCGGCCGGTCATGGCGGTCCAGCGCGTCCAGCAGCCGGTGGTGCAGGTCGTAGAGATCGGCTTCCGGCAGTTCGAGGCCGTCCAGCAAGGCCGCTTCCTCGCGAGGCACCATCACCATTCCCCGGGGACCGGAGGATTTTTGCCCCTCGAACAACGGCCCGACCAAAAGCTCGCGGCGGTTGCGCGAACCGGGATCGCGGATGAGCAGGCTGCCCCGGAAATCGTCGTAGCCCATGACCGCCTGTTCGTGGCCGTTCATGGGCGCCACGGTGGTGAGGGCGAACGGGATTCCGCGGTCGATCAAGGAACGCGTGGCGGCCAGCGTCACCTTGAACTCCCGGACGCACCATCCGTTCCGCTCCGCCCAACGCCGTTCGCTGTGGGACGGCGTCCCGTCGTAGCAGATTTCCTCGGCCACCCCGAGATGGTCCACGGCCCGTTGCCAGTGCCGGCCCAGGATGGTCAGGGTCGCGGGCACACAGGTCTTGTCGCCCTGTTGCACGAATCCGACCGGGAGCACCTTCCGTCGATGGTCCGGGTCCGGGTTCTCCAGCCGGGCCACGAAGGTCTTCCAGCACTCGTTGTCGCCCGCTTGTCGGCCCCAACGGATCGCCTCGGCGGTCTCCCCGAGCTGGTAGTGACCGGTGGACCGCATGGCCGCGATCCACTCCTTCAAGCCCGTGTCGGCAATGGGACTGAACCGCTCCAGGCGTTCCAGCGTCGCCAAAGCTTCCCGATGCAGATCCAGCTCCGTCTCCAGCGCGTGCAGCGACTGGCAGAGAAAGGCGGACTCCAGCGTCGCGGCGCCCCGGCGCAGCAACGTCAAAGCCTCCTCGTCGCGCCCGAGGCTCTGCAGGCAGCGGCCGGTTTCATGGATCAACGCCCAGTTGTCCGGCGACGCGGCGAGGGCGGTCTGGACGGTTTCGAGCGCCTCTTCGGTCCGGTCCTCGCACGCCAGACGCCGGCTCCGTTCCACGGCCAACCACGGGGCGTCTCCCGCCGTCTTGTCCGCCAGGGCGAACCACCGGTCGGCGGTCTCGAAGTCCCGCAGGAACGCGGCGGTCCTTCCCCGCAGGATCATGAAGTTCGTCGCCAGCTTCGCGTCCTCCTCCGGTGGCGCTCCCCATTGCTCCATCCGCCGCCATACGGCGAACGCACCCCGATAGTCCATCAAGGTCCACAGGAAGAAATAGCGCGCCTCCCAGTCGCCTGGGTCATGCCGCCAAGCCCGCAGGATCTGGCGCGTGCCCAGCGCCGACGACCCGCAGTGCCGCGCCAGCCGCCCCGACCACAGTCGTCCCGATGTTCCCCGCCAGGATTCCAGCGGACCGATGCTCCGCGACGCCTCGAAAGCCCGGAGAAACCTCCCGGCCTCGTAATGTTCCACCATGGGAGCCAACTCGTCGCGCGTCGGTAGCACCCCGCCTCCTTGATCCATGCTCATTGCTCGCGCGCTTGTCTATCGGTCCGGCCGCAGGGCGACAAGGACAAGCTCGGCGAAGGGCTCCTTGCCAATCGCTTGACGCTCCCCGGACGCGCCAGCAGCTTCGATCCGTGCCGCGCAAGATCCGCCAGCTCATCGCCGACCTGGAAAAAGCCGGGTTCGTGAATCGGGGCGGAAAAGGCAGCCACCGGAACTTCATCCACCCGACCGGCCGCGTGATTACCGTCAGCGGCAAGACGGGCGACGACGTTCCCCACTATCTCGAACGGCAAGCCCGCCGAGCCATTGAAGAAACCCGCCATGAGCAAGACTGAACTCAAAGCCAAGGCCGCCCGCTACGTGAAGATCGTGGAGTGGAGCGACGAGGACCAATGCTTCGTCGGCACCTGCCCCGGGCTGATGTTCGGCGGCGTCCACGGCCAGGACGAAGCCAAGGTCTATGCCGAGCTCTGCCAAGCGGTGGAGGAGGTCATCGCGCTGAAGGAAGCCGAAGGGCATCCGCTGCCCAAGCCGACGGCGAACCGCAAATTCAGCGGTCGTGTCACGCTCACTCTGGAGCCCAAGGTCCACCAGCGCCTCGCCCTCCAGGCCGAAGCCAACGGGGAAAGCCTGAGCAAGCTGCTGGCGAGGAAGCTCGTGGTGTCCTGATGGACAAGACCGAAGACACTCATCCCTCAGAGGCGGACTCCGTAAATCCGAAGCCTCTTCCGGATTCGCTGTTCAGATACTACTCGTTGCGTGAAGCGAAGCGGGCTGAACTCTCGGCTCTCCTGAAAGAGGGCAACCTCTGGCTTTCTAATCCCAGATTTTTTAACGACCCATTCGACCTGTTGCCGAGGTTCGACGAGCTGGTCCAGAAAACCCTAGAAAAAGCGCTGACCATCGACCACGCGCTCCACCGTCGATCATCGCATGAGCCATTCGAACAGTTTTTGGAACGCCGAAAAAAGCGCGTTCAAACCGTCTACGCCAACACACGATTCAAGTATCCCTCAATGTTTCGGAACGATGTTGGAAAGTCGTTCGGCGTAGCCTGCTTTTCTGCCGAGGTCGAAGACGTGCTAATGTGGTCCCACTATGCCGACTCCCATTCTGGGATCGCGATAGAGTTCGACACCCACGATCCGGCATTTTCTGGTCGCCTAGGAATGGTCCGTTACGTCACTTCCCGTCCTCAATTCAGGCCGGAGGCTGCGGCAGACATTCTCTTCTCGAAGGATCGGGAGTGGAGTAGAGAGAAAGAGGCTCGCTGCGTTTACCTCTTGTCCGACGCAAGATTTGATCCAGCCAGCGAGCGTCACTTTTTTAGCATCAGTAAATCTTCCATACGGAGCATCCGGATCGGATGGATGGCCAAGTCATACCCTGAAAGTGTCGATTGGCTGTTGGATCTGCTCAGAGACTCTAGGTTTGACCGGAAGAAGGTGTTCGCAATGTGTGCATCAATGGATCGGTTCACCTTGGTTAAGGAATCATTGAAGCCACAGTTCTTCTACGACAGGCATTCCAAGAAGGTGAAGTAGCCTATGCCCGTCACCGACCACATCCGGAACAAGCTCTCGCAGGTCCCGCACAAGCCCGGCGTCTACCTGCACAAGGACCGCTTCGGCACGGTCATCTACGTCGGCAAGGCCCGCGACCTCCGCAAGCGCGTCTCCCAGTATTTCCACCCGTCCCGCCGCATGGGTTGGGACCTGAAGTTCAACGCGCTTGTCGAGGCCATCCACGACTTCGACTGGCACACGGTGAAGTCCGAGCCCGAATCGCTCCTGCTGGAGAGCCGCCTGGTCAAGGAGTTCAAGCCCCGCTTCAACATCGACCTGAAGGACGACAAGCAGTTCCTCCTGCTCAAGGTCAACCTGGACGACCCCATCCCGCGCTTCACTTTGACTCGGCTGCGCAAGGACGACGGCGGCGTCTATTTCGGCCCCTTCGCCCACAGCGGCAGCGTGCGCCGCGCGCTGACGATGATGCGGAAGAAGTTCCACCTCCGCGGTTGCCGTCCGCTCACCCCCGGCGAGAGCGACTACAAACACTGCCTCTACGGCAACCTCAAGCACTGCACCGCGCCGTGCATCGGCAACGTCACCCGCGAGCAGTATCTGGAACAGGTCCGTGCCGGCATCGCCTTTCTCCAAGGCCAGACCGAGGAGCTGCGCGACGAACTGGAGGCCGAGATGCGCCGGGCGGCGACCAATCTGGAGTTTGAGAAGGCCGCGCAGCTCCGCGATGCCTTGGAGGACCTGAAGCGCACCACGCAGAAGACGGAGAAGTTCGAGCGCATTCCCTACACCCTGCCCGTGGCGGTGAACCCCGAGGCCGACATGCGGGAGCTGGGCCGCGTGCTGGGCCTGGCCAAGGCGCCGGAACGCATCGAAGGCTTCGACATCTCGAACATCAGCGGGACGTTCATCGTGGCGTCGATGGTCAGCTTCTGGCACGGCCGGCCCGACCGCGCGAACTATCGCCGCTTCAAGATGAAGACCGTGGAGGCCCAGAACGACTTCGCCTCCATGGCCGAGACCATTCGCCGGCGCTACTCGCGGCTGAAGAAGGAAGTGGAGGGGAACGCGGAAGGCCGAACGCGGAGCGTGGAACCGGCGGAAACATCGAACTCCCAACTCCCAACTC
>CBFGQE010000337.1:0-4182 GCA_965650815.1 uncultured bacterium | reverse complement strand
AGCGGCCTGGGGCTCGGCATCGCCCGCTGCTTCGTGCAGGCAGGGGCGAAGGTCGTGCTCGTGGGCCGACGCGAGGACGTGCTGCGCTCCGCCGTCACGGAGCTGGGCGTTTCCGCCGCCTGGGAAGCCCACGACATCACCGAACACGCCAAGGCCGGAGAATTGATCGCCCGCATCACCGAACGCCACGGAGCCCCGACGATCTTGGTGAACAACGCCGGCATCCACATCAAGAAGGCCGCCGTCGATCTCACGCCCGAGGAGTTCAACACCGTGCTCCAGACGCATCTCGTCGCCGCCTTCAGCCTCACCCGCGCGGTGTTGCCCGGCATGATCGAGCGGAAGCACGGCAACATCCTCTTCACCGCGTCGATGGCCTCGCTCTTCGGCATTCCGCTGGTGCTGGCCTATTCGGCGGCCAAGTCCGCCTACCTCGGCGTCGTCCGTTCGCTCGCCACGGAGGTGTCGCCGCACGGCGTCCGCGTGAACGCCGTGGCTCCCGGCTGGATCGATTCCGACATGATGCGCAAGGCCCTGTCCGGCGATCCCGCCCGCTCGAACAAGATCCTTGGCCGCACCCCGATGAACCGCTTCGGCGCCGCCGAGGACATCGGCTGGGCGGCCACGTATCTCTGCTCCCCGGCGGCGAAGTTCGTCACCGGCGTCACGCTGCCCGTCGATGGCGGCGTGAGCATCGGGTTTTGACGGAAGCCACAAAAGCGCAGGGCGGCCGCGGAGCCGCCCTGCTTTCTGAATGCCGCCCGATTCGGTTCGGCGCTACTTCAGCGTGGCCATGTATTCGACGAGGTCGCGGAGTTCGCGGCGGGTGATGAGGTCGGCGATGCCGCCCTGCATCCCGGAGATGCCGCCTTCGCGGAGCGAGATCTTGTCCTTGGCCAGCTTCACCAGTCCGTCCTCGGGGGAGAGCACGGTCAACTCCGTCTCGGTCTCGCCCTTGAGGATGCCGGCATAGACCTGGCCGTTCTTGAGCTCGATGGAGACGCTCTCGAAGCCCTCGGCGATCTTCGCGCCGGGATCGACGATGGATTCCAGCAGGTAGGCGCGGTCCACCTTGGAGGCGATGCCGGTGAGGTCGGGGCCGGCTTCGCCGCCTTCGCCGTTCACCTTGTGGCAACGGAGGCAGGAGGCCTCGGCCTTCTCGAAGAACACCTTCTTGCCCGCCGCCACGTTGCCGCCCGCCAGGGTCTCGGCGTAGGGCTGTTGGGAGGCCTGGTATTTCTGAAGCGCTGTCTGGACGGCCGGAGTCTTGCGGGCGGTCGCGGCTTCGATGGTCTCGAGCGCGATCTCGCGCGGCGCGTGTCCGGCCTGGAGGCGGGCCAGGGTGGTGACGAGGAGCTGGTCGGCTCCGGGGCTTTGGATCTTGGCCAAGCTGGATACGGCCGCCTGCTGCTGCGGGACCGTGCCGCTGGACAACGTCTTTTCGATGGAGGCCAACGCGTCCTTGCCGTCGATGCTGGCGAGCCACTTGGAGGCTTCCTGCCGGACGAGGTCGTTGGCGTCGCCGAGTCCGGCCATGACGGCGGAGGCGAGCTGCGGGGCCTTCATGGTGCCGAGCGCGGCGAGCAGCGCCGCGCGGCCCTTGGCGGGCACGGCGGGGTTCTTGAACGCGACGGCCAGCGGCTCCATCGCGTCGCGCAGATCGAGCGCGGCGACGGCTTCGGCGGTGGCCACGACGATCTCTTCCTTTGGATCGGCGAGCAGATCCTTCAGGTGGGCGTGGAGCGTCTTGGCGGCATGTTCCGGGCTGCGCGGGGCGAGCGGGCGATAGACGCCCATGACGCGGTCGCGCTGGGGCGGCTTGGCCCAGGTGCCGAGGGCGTGGAGGGCTTCGGTGCGGGCGGCGAGCGAAGCGGTCCGGCGGGTCGCGACTGAGCCGAGCCGACGCGCGCCGTCCTCGTCGCCGTTGCGGAAGTTGGCGTTGAGGATGCGATACATCAGGGAAGGCTCGCCGAGATCGCCTTCGGCCAGCTTGGCCAGGGCTTCCATCGCGTCGGGAATGGGCGCGTCGTTGATGGCGCGGATGGCTTCGGCGCGGATCAGGACATTCGGGTCTTCGAGGAAGGTCGCGATCTTCGGCGAAGCCTGGCGGCGCAGCGCGAGCAGGGAAGCCATGCGGATCGCGGGGGCGGAATCCTTGGCGGCCAACCCGAGCTCATAGGCGTCGGCCAGTTTGCTCAGGGCCACCACGCCGGCGTGGCGGAGGTAGGTGTCCTGGTCGGCGTTGGCGCGGATCACCGCGAAGACGGACTTGAGCGCGGTCTTGTCGCCCAGTTTGCCGAGGCTCTGCACGGCGAAGTAACGGACGCGCGCGCTCGGGTCTTCGGTGAGGGCGATGAGCCGATCGACGGCGAACTTCACCCGGTGGTCGCCCAGCAAGCGTGCGGCGTGGGCGCGGATCTCGACGTCCGCGTCGCGGGTGTAGGAGAGCAACGAGTCGGCGGTGCGCTTGTCGTTCCGCGCGATCATGCCGAGGCCCCAGAGCGCGTGCAGACGCGGGATCGTCGCCTTGGAGTTCAGCAACACGGACTCGAAGGGCCGGATGGCGATGCCGCCCTTGTCCACCAGGGAGAACTGCGCTTCCTGCCGGACGCGCCGATCGGCGTGCGCGAGCAATTGCACCAGCTCGTCGATGGAGCGGTGGTCCATGCCCTCGCCGATGAGGCGGCGGGTTTCCTTCACGATGGGCTGGTCGATCTGCGCCGGGTCGTAGGCGCGGTAGATGCGGCCCTTCTTGGTGCGTTCCCAGCCTTCGCCCCAATCGGCGAAATACAGGCCGCCATCCGGGCCGAAGTCCGCATCGGGCGTCTCCACCTGGAAGATGAAGTTCGTGTAGTTCTCCAGCGTGAACGACGCTCCTTTGGGAGCCACGGTGAAGGTGTCGATGCCGCTGCGGGCCGCGCTGCCCTTGAACGAGCAGAGGAAGAAGTGGCCCTTCAACGCCTCTCCCCAGCCGGTGCCGGGATAGTAGGTGAAGCCGGACGGACCGTCGTTCAGGTTGGCCAACGGCGGCAGCACATGGGCCGTCTGGTCGGCGAAGTGCGGCACCCACCATTTCTCCATCATCCACATGCCCGCCTTGCCCAGCGGCGCGTGCTGGTGGCCCACGCGCCAGCCGCTGTCCGCACCTTCCGCGATGAGCACGAGGCGCTCGCGGTCGCCGTTGTCGCAGTCGTTGTCCGCGGTGAAGAGGTTGCCGTAATCGTCGAAGACCAGTTCCTGCGGATTGCGCAGGCCGTAGTGGACGACCTCCATGTTCGAGCCGTCGAGATCGCAGCGGAAGACCGCGCCTTCGTCCGAGAAGTCCAGCACTCCGCCTTCCTGCGTCTTCACATGGGCGCCGCGATCGCCGAAGCTGAAGTAGAGCTTGCCGTCGGGCCCGATGTTCAACCCGTGCATGTCGTGGCCGGTGTAGCTGAAGCGCACGCCGTAGCCGTGGCTGAGCGACTTGCGGGACGTGGCGCGGCCGTTCGCGTCCATGCCGCCCAGCTCCCAAAGCTCGGGGATGTTCGTGAACCAGACCCGGCCCTTCCGCGCGTAAACGCCGGACGCGATGCCATCCAGCACGGTGTTGAAACCGTCGGCATAGACGGAGCTGAAATCCGCCTTGCCGTCGCCGTCGCGGTCCTCCAACAGGCGCACGACCTCGGTCTCCTTGGCCAAATCCTTGTATTTCGGCCCGAAATGCTTCTGCACCATCGCCACGCGATCCTCCACCGTGCGGCAGGCCATGTCGTCCTCCAGCATGAACATGTAGTGGCGGATATCGAGCACGCTGGAGCGGTAGCGGTGCGTCTCCGAGACGAAGATGCGGCCCTGTTCGTCGAAGCAGAAGGCCACGGGGTTCGCCAGCATCGGCTCGGCCGCCCAGAGATCGACGTGGACGCCGGGCGGCAGCTTGAAGCGCTTGATCTGCGCCTGGGCCTCATCGGACGCCGGTGCCGTGTCCGGGACCGGCAAGCGCGGCTCCTTGATCAGCTCCGCCCTCGACGAACCGGCCCCGCCGATCTCGGCGGCGTTCAGGGACAGGAAAACTCCCGGCAGGAGAGCGGCTCCGAGACAACGCGAGAACAGGTGCATGGCCGCGAACCGTAGAGAGACCCGACCGGGCGAGGCAAGGCGTCAGTCTGTCGCCAAGATGGAGGGCAGGGGATGTGGCCGGTA
>CBFGQE010000336.1:0-4187 GCA_965650815.1 uncultured bacterium | reverse complement strand
CCTTCGCCCAGGTGGACGGCGCGATGAACCGCTCGAACACGGGGATTGGGCTGGGGTTGCCCTTGGTGGGTCTGCTGGCCCGCGCGCTGGGCGGTGAGCTGGAACTGACCGGCGAGGTGAACCGGGGCGCAGTGGCGCGGTTCACCGCGAAGGCGCGGCCGGTGGCGGTGAGGTGATTCGGCTCCGGCTGGGGTGTTGCTGGGAACCCACCCCTGATCCCTCCAAGGAGGGGATCAGGCAGGACGCCGTTCGACTGCGGGACGCGCGTTACCGGTTCCCCTCCTCGGAGGGGGTCAGGGGTGGGTTTCAGGAGGTGCCCGCAAATCCAAGAGGGTTCTTCGAACCGTCGCGTGGCCGCCGGGAAACTTCGGCGTGGACGCACCGGGTTCGGCTGTTAGGGTTTTCCCGTATGTCATCGGCTGCGCCTACCGCGCCCAAAAAGATCAATCTCCGCCGGCCCGACGTGATGCAGGTCGTGCAGGCCCAGGTGTTGTCCCACTACCGCAGCGAACTGGTGGACCGCATCCGCGCCAACGGCTCCAAGCTCACCGCTACCGGCAAGGTCACCATCCGCTTGGCCAAGGAGTTCGGCTTTTGCTACGGCGTCGAGCGCGCCATCGACCTCGCCTACGCCGCGCGCAAGGTCTTCCCCGAGCCGCATCCCATCCATCTCCTCGGCGAGATCATCCACAACCCGGAGGTCAACGACCAGATCCGCAACATGGGCATCCGGAGCATCGCCAGCAAACCCACGGATGCCGATCTGGAGATCGTGAAGCCCGGCGACGTGGTCATCATCCCCGCCTTCGGCACCGAGGTCGCCACCCGCATCAAGCTCCAGTCCAAGGGCTGCGAGATCGTGGACACCACCTGCGGCGACGTGATGCGCGTCTGGCGCCGGGTGCGCGAGTATTCCCAGGAGAAGGTCACCAGCATCATCCACGGCAAGGCCTGGCACGAGGAGACCAAGGCGACCAGCTCCCAAGCCACCGCCGGGAACAGCCACTACCTCGTGGTCTATAATTTGGAGGAGACCGACTACGTCTGCCGCTACATCGTCGAGGGCGGCAACCGGGAGGAGTTCCTGAAGAAGTTCGAGGGCGCGTATTCCGAGGGCTTCGATCCCGACCTCCATCTCAAGGCCATCGGCGTGGCCAACCAGACGACGATGCTGCGCGGCGAAACCGAGGAGGTGCAGCGCCGTTTCCGCACCGCCATCGTCAAGCGCTTCAGCGAGGAGAAGGCCCCGGAGCATTTCCGCTTCTTCGACACCATCTGCGGCGCGACCCAGGACCGGCAGGACGCGCTGGAAAAGCTGCTGAAGGAGCCGATGGACCTGCTCATCGTCGTCGGAGGCTACAACTCGTCCAACACCTCGCACCTCGCCGAGATGGGCGAGGCGGTGCTGCCGACCTACTTCATCAAGAACGCGGCCATGATGGAATCCGGCCAGTTGATCCGGCACTACAACCAGCACATCAAGCAGGAGGTCGAGACCCGCGACTGGTTGCCTGCGGGCGAGATCACCGTCGGCATCACCGCCGGGGCCTCCTGCCCGAACAACCTGATCGAGGACACCATCCGCCGGATCTTCGAGCTGAAGGGCGTGGACGTGGCCGGGCTGCTCGGGCACTGACCGGATCCATTCCCATGCCCTGCAGCCGGAAGGAACTGGAGGCGCGCGAGCGCCAGATCTTGGCGCCCTACGCCCAGTTCAGCGCCGACACCCGCGGCCGCAAGGTCAAGGAAGCGCCGCCCGAGTGGCGCACCCAGTATCAGCGCGACCGCGACCGGGTGATCCATTCCAAGGCGTTCCGTCGGCTTGAATACAAGACCCAGGTCTTCCTCAACGGTTCCGGCGACCATCTCCGCACCCGCCTCACTCACACGATGGAGGTGGCGGCCATCACCCGGAACATCGCCCGGGCGCTGCGCTTGAACGAGGACCTTGCCGAGACCATCGCGCTGGCGCACGACCTCGGCCATTCGCCCTTCGGCCACAAGGGCGAACAAGTGTTGGACCGCATGATGCGCAAGCACGGCGGCTTCGAGCACAACCGGCAGTCGCTCCGCGTCGTGGAGGTGCTGGAGCAGAAGTATCCCGGCTTTCCCGGACTCAATCTTTCCTGGGAAGTCCGCGAAGGCTTGGCCAAGCACCAGACCGCCTACGACAAGCCGGAGAAGACGCTCGGCTTCGAGGCCCAGTCTTCCTCGTTGGAGGCGCAGGTCGCTAACTTGGCCGACGAAATCACCTACTACAGCCACGATTTGGACGACGGTTTGGAGTCCGGGCTGCTTTCCGAGAAGCAACTGAACAAGCACGTCGAGCTCTGGCGTTCCGCGACCAAAGAAGTGAAGCGCACCCACGGCAAGCTGCCCGACGAGTGCCGCCGCTACTTCATCATCCGCTGCCTGATCGATGGCCACGTGCGGGACGTGGTCCACACCACGGAAGCGGCCATCGCCAAGTCCGGCGTTGATTCCGCCGACGCGGTTCGCCGCCAGCCCAAGCCGCTGGTCCGCTACAGCCCCGAACGGAGGCGGCAGAACCTGGAGCTGAGAAAATTCCTCTACCAGAACCTCTACTACAACCCGGTCGTCCACGAACCCAACGTGCGGGCCATCCGGATGCTGGAGGAGCTCTTCAAATACTACCTCGATCATCCCGAGGAGATGGGGGCCCAGACCCGCAAGCGGGTGCGCGGCGAAGGGCTGCACCGGGCGGTCTGCGACTACCTCGCCGGCATGACCGACCGCTACGCGATCCAGGACTACTACCGGCTCTTCGGCGTGCGGATCTGAGGAGCCAACCCACCCCTGACCCCTCCGAGGAGGGGATGAGGCAGAACGATATTCGGCTACCGGACGCGCGTCTCCAGTTCCCCTCCTCGGAGGGGTTTGGGGTGGGTTGTTTCTCAAGACGAGAAGGCTGCAATCGGGCAAACCTCCCGATTTCCAGGCCCCTCCTGACGCTCTGCACGACTTTCCCAGTGACGTCGCGCAACAATTCCGGCGTGCGCCCAAGTTTCCGGTTGAAGGGCGGGGGACGAGGTCTAACTTGGGACGCGTGGGTGGGGCCGATTCCATTCCGGAGCTGACCTGGCTTCTGATGCTGATCCCGCTGGGGATGAGCATCGGGATGGGTTGCCTCATTGTCCTCTTCGTCGTCCGCGCCGTGCAGGACCGGCTCAAGTTCACCCGTCGCACCACCGAGCGACGTCTTCGACCCCGGGGTTCCAAATCCATGCGCTCCGTGCTCTTCGAGCGGCCCGGCCGTTGGTTGGCCGTGCGCTCCGCCTCGTCGAAAAACGTGCAGGCGGCGCTGGGCTTGGCCGATGGCCTGCCGTGCTCCTGGGACGAAGGACTGGCCGAAGCCTGCGAGAAGAAGCTTTTCATCTCCCCGCCGGTCGATGGCTGGGTGCTGGTGGTGGGTTCCAGCCTTCCCGATCCGGAGGACGATCCCGACGAGTCGTTCCACTTCCTGCGCCGGATCAGCCAGGAGCTCGGCCATGTCCAATACTTCGGCGTAAACCGGGTGCTGAACCATCACGCCTGGGCCATCGTGGATTCCGGCGAGATCTTCCGCGCGTTCGCCTGGGCCGACGAGGTCCTCTGGAACCAGGGCATCATGACCGCCGCCGAGCGGGAGCTGAAGATGACCTGTCCCGGTTACGGCATGGTCTCCGAACGCGGGACCGAGGGCTACGTCCACAACTGCGAGCGCATCACCCGCCTCGCGGCGGAATGGAGCGTCGATCCCGCCCTGGTCGCGGAAGAAGTGGCGGACGGGGAACCGGGGATCGTGGGCCACGCCCAACGTCGGCGTTGAGCCGTTGCGGGCCGTTCAAACCGTCAGCTTCAGCAGGCTGTCCGCCTTGGTCAGTCCACGGTCGAAGCGTTTGAAGATCGACGACCAGTTCGACGGCACCAGCCCCAGCGACTTCGCCGCCGCCGAGTTGCTGCCGACGAGTTCGGCTTCCGACGGTTTTCCTTCCACCTTCCAGTGGGCGACGAGATTGCCGAGGTTCACGCACGCGGCCAATCGTTCGAATGGACCGGCCGCGACCGGGGCTCCGTGATGGTTCAGCACCGCGACAATGATCTGGGGGGGCAGTTTCCAGCGGGACAACAGACGAGCGCCGAGGGCCGCGTGGTTCTTGCCGAACAGGGCCGCCTCGCGGTCCGCC
>CBFGQE010000335.1:0-4196 GCA_965650815.1 uncultured bacterium | reverse complement strand
GGAACCATTGCGAACAACTTCCTCCTCCCGCCGCTTGCCCGGTCCTTCCTCCGCCCGTTTAATCCTCGGGTCATGTCGGCGCCCGAGTTCGTCCATCTCCACCTCCACACCGAGTTTTCGCTGCTCGACGGCGCGTGCCGTCTGGACCGGCTGGTGGAGCGCGCCGCCGCGCTCAAGATGCCCGCGCTGGCCATCACGGACCACGGCGCGATGTTCGGCGCGATCGACTTCTACCAGGCGGCCAAGGGCAAGGGCATCAAGCCCATCATCGGCTGCGAATGCTACGTCGCGCCCGGCAGCCGCAAGGAACGCAAGGCCGTCCAGAACGCCTCGGGCCGCGAACTCTACCAGCACCTCGGCCTGCTCGCGATGGACGAGGCGGGCTACAAGAACCTCGTCAAGCTCGTCACCCGCGCCCACACCGAGGGCCAATACTACAAGCCGCGCATCGACAAGGAGCTGTTGGCCGAGCTGAACGGCGGCCTCATCGCCCTCTCCGGCTGTCTCGCCAGCGAGGTGCCGAGCCTCCTGATGGCCGACCAGATCGACAAGGCGCGCGAGGCCGTGGACTGGTTCAAGCAGATCTTTGGGCCGGACCGCTACTACCTGGAGCTGCAGAACCACGGCATCCCCGAGCAGGCCAAGGTGAACCGCCATCTGCTGGAGTTCGCCAAGGAGTTCGGGCTGAAAACCGTCGCCACGAACGACGTCCACTACATCGAGAAGGGCCATTCCTTCGCGCACGACTGCCTGGTCTGTCTCGGCACGCAGACCACGATCAACGATCCCAAGCGGATGCAGTATCAGCGCGAGCAGTTCTACCTACGCTCCGCCGAGGAGATGGCCGCGCTCTTCCACGAGGTGCCGGACGCGGTGCGGAACACGCTGGAGGTGGCGGAGAAGTGCGACCTGAAGATCAAGTTCGGCGAGCTGCACTACCCCGTCTATCAGCCGCCGGAGACCTTCACGCGCGAGGGCTACCTGCGGCACATGCTGGCCGAGGGGCTGAACCGCCGCTACACGCTCCGGGTGCGGGCGGTGGAGAAGCAGTGGATCGTGGAGGGGATCGACGATCCGACGCGGTTGCCGACGTATTCGCCCGTTGAGGGAGCCCCCGCCACGGACCACAAAGACTCCGCCGTCGCCGCCGCGATCCAGACCGTGCTCGACCGTCTGGAGATGGAGATGGGCGTGATCGAGAAGACGGGCTTCATCTCCTACTTCCTGATCGTCGCCGACTTCGTCCGCGCGGGCCGCGAGATGGGCGTCACCTGCGTGGCGCGCGGTTCCGCCGCCGGTTCCATCGTCACCTACCTGCTGGACATCGCGAACGTCGATCCCATCCGCTACGGCCTGCTCTTCGAGCGCTTCCTCAATCCCGAGCGCGTCAACCCGCCCGACATCGACATCGACTTCGCCGACGACCGCCGCGCGGACGTGATCGAATACACGCGGCAGAAATACGGCCGCGACTGCGTGGCCCAGATCATCACCTTCGGCACGCTCGGCGCGAAGTCCGTGGTGCGCGACGTGGCCCGCGCGATGGGCCGCAGCTTCGGCGATGGCGACCGCCTCGCGAAGATGATCCCCAACGAGCTGAAGATGACGCTGGAGAAGGCGCTGGCCGCGAGCCCCGACTTCAAGCGCGCCTACGAGGAGGAGGAGCTGACGCGCGAGGTCGTCGATGTGGCGCTGGTGCTGGAGGATCTCACGCGCAATTCCTCCGTCCACGCCGCCGGCGTCGTCATCGGACCCGAGCCGCTGGAGAACCTGCTCCCGCTGAAGATGGACGAGGACGGCACCATCGTGACCCAATACGCAATGGGGCCCGTGGGCGATCTCGGCCTGCTGAAGATGGACTTCCTCGGGCTGAAGACGCTGACGGTCATCCGCAACACCTGCGAGATGGTCGAGAAGACCCAGGGGATCAAGATCGACATCGACCGCATTCCCCTGGACGACCAGAAGAGTTACGACCTGTTGAACAAGGGGCTCACGGTCGGCGTGTTCCAGCTGGAGTCCGGCGGCATGAGGGATCTTTGCCGCAAGTTCGAGATCGCCTCCGTGGAGCACATCACCGCGCTCGTCTCGCTCTACCGTCCGGGACCGATGGACCTGATCCCGGACTTCATCGAGCGCCGCCACGGCCGCGCCGAGGTGGAGTATCCGCACCCGTTGCTGGAGCCGATCGCGAAGGAGACCTACGGCGTGCTGATCTACCAGGAGCAGGTCATGCAGGCCACGCAGATCCTGGCCGGATATTCGCTCGGCAGCGCGGATCTGCTGCGCCGCGCGATGGGCAAGAAAAAGGTCGAGGAGATGCAGAAGCAGCGCGCCAACTTCGTGGCGGGCGCGGCCAAGACCAACGGCATCGACGCGGGCACGGCGAACAAGGTCTTCGACATCCTCGAGAAGTTCGCCGGCTACGGCTTCAACAAGTCCCACGCCGCCGCCTACGCGGTCGTCGCCTACCAGACGGCGTATCTGAAGGCGAACTACCCGGTGGAGTTCATCGCCGCCATGTTGACCAACGACATGGGCGACACGGCCAAGGTGGCCATCCTCATCGACGAAGCGCGCACCCTCGGGATCAAGGTGCTGCCGCCGGATGTGAACGAGTCGGACGTGTTCTTCGCGCCGGCAAAGAGAGTAGGACAGGCTGCTCCGGCTAGTGGCACCGGCGCCCCCGCCGGTGCTGGTTCTGCGGGCGCCCCCGCCCGCAGTTCATCTCCGGGCGGAGGCGCCCGGAGCACTCACACAGGCGAGGGCGCCTATGCCACCAACGAAACTTCGGCCGACCTTCCTCCCATCCGCTTCGGCATGGCGGCGATCAAGGGCGTGGGCGAATCCGCCGTGCGCGCCATGATCGAGGCCCGCGACAAGGAAGGCCCCTTCACTTCGCTCGTGAACCTCTGCGAACGCGTGGACAGCCGCAGCGTGAACCGCAAGACGCTGGAGGCCTTGATCAAGTCCGGCGCGTGCGACTGCTTCGGCCAGACCCGCGCCACGCTCTGGGGCCAGATCGACCGCGCCATCGCCCGGGGCCAGAGCGCGTCGCAGGACCGCACGCGCGGCCAGCACTCGCTCTTCGACATGCTGGAGGACAAGGCCGCGCCCGCGCCCGAGACCGTCGTCGAGATGCCCGAGTGGCCCTTGGCCGAAAAGCTGGCGGCGGAGAAGGAGCTGCTCGGCTTCTACGTCACCGGCCATCCGCTCGACCCGCAGCGCGAATTGATCGAGCGCTATTCCACCCACAACTCCCTCACCGCCGCCACGGTGGAGAGCCGGAGCATGGTGAGGATCGGAGCGATGGTCAGCTCGGCCCAGCACGGCATGTCCAAGAAGTCGGGCAAGCCCTACGCGATGATCACGCTGGAGGATCTCCACGGCACCTTCCAGATGCTGCTGATGAACGAGAACTACGACCGCTTCAAGGACGTGGTCGTGGCCGGAGCGCCCCTGATGATCGTGGGCGAGGTGAACAACGCCGAGGACAAGCCCAAGCTCTTCCCGACCGAGATCTTCCCGTTGGAGGACGCCGTGAAGAAGTTCACCAAGCAGGTCCACATCCGGATGCACCTCGGCCGGACCGAGCCCGCCCACTTCGACCAGGCCTTCGCCCTGACGCGCGCGCATCCCGGGCGCGTCCCGCTCTTTCTCCATCTGAAGACGAAGACCGGTGAATGGGTCTTCGTGGAGGCCAACCAGCGCTTCAGCGTGAATCCCACCGCCGAGCTTCAGGCGGGAGTGCGGGAACTGTTCGGCCAAGAAGCCTGGCACGTGACCGTGGACACCAACCTGCCCGAGCGCGTGCGCAAACCCTGGGAAGGCCGCAGCCATGGGAATGGTGGCGGGGAAGGCGGTTGAAGCCGCTTGGAAACTGGTCGGCCCTGTCCCCGGACGGGCGCGGCAACTCCAGTGGGAAAAGGGGCATGGCTCGGAAAGATGGTCAGCTCCCAAACGCCTTCACTCCGAGGACGGCGAAGGGAACGGCGACCAAGATCGCAAAGCCGACGAACAGCGCCGCGTCTGCGCAGAAGTAGGTGATGGCACCAACGCGGGTTTTCCAAGGTTCCAGCCGCTGGCCCCGGTTCTGAGAGAAGGTCGGCCAACGCCGCACCCGCCATCGACCCAGCGAAACGAGGAACAACGCCGAAGCTCCGATCACAAAGCAGACCGTCCCGAACAAAGGCGCC
>CBFGQE010000334.1:0-4199 GCA_965650815.1 uncultured bacterium | reverse complement strand
ACCTCCGCGAACACGTCCGCCGCCGCCTCGATCAACGCGGCCCGCGTGCCGGACGCATCGGCGGCGTCGCTTCCAGGCGGTAGAGTATTCAGCGCGTTCTGCACGCGAACAACCGTTTCAAACAACTGTTTGAAACGCAAGTTGGATTTTTGAACCGGCTGGTTCTTGCGCGATGGATTGGCTCCTGAGACAGACCTCAGCCTTGCGGCGGCTTCTTGCCGCCTTGAGCACGGCGTTTGGCGTCGAGCAGACGGCTCGTGGTGGAATCGGCGCCCGGGACGGGTTTCTTGGGCTCTGCGGGCGGGGCGGCAGATTCGCCGGATGCCGAGCTCGAAGAAGACTGGGTTGTTTCGGTCGCGACCGCCTTCTTCGGCGTGGTCAGGCGGGTGAAATCGTCGGCGCTTGGTTTGGGGACCGCGATGACCGGCGCGCCCTCGGCGGACTTGGCTTGGGCGCGGGCACGGACGGCGTCGCGGCGTTGGCGCAGCGCTTCCATGGCCGGATCGCCCACGGGCTGACGCGGGGGGCTGCCAAACGGCAGCTTGGAGCGGACCTTGATCCAGACGCGCTTGAGCTCCTCGCGGTCGAGCTGGATGCGACGGATGCCGACATCGAGCACGAAGAGCAGAATCGCGAGCTGAAGGCAACGCTCCCACCAGTCCTCGGGCTGGAAGGTCTTCAGGCGGCCGAGCCGGAAAGGATTGTCCACTGCCGGGTCGAGGATCTTGCCGCCGCCAGCTTCGGCGAGGCGGCGCAGGAGATTCAGGTTCGGTTCCGTGGACGAGAACTCCGGCGAGTAGTTCACGCTCGCACCGAGGGCTTGCGATGCCCTCACCTGCCCGTCCTTCAGCTCCGCCACGTTCAGCATGTAGGCCCCGATCTCCTTCGTCGGAAACCTCGCCTCGTAGCGCCCCGGCCCGGTCTGCTCCAAGCGCACCTGCTGCTTCTCGCCTTTCGGGCTCACCACCGTGGTCTGGAGGTTGAGAAAGTTCCGGTAATTGCCCTCGGTGTCGATGGCCTCCACCGACACCACGGCCTCGCCGCGATCAATCGTCACGTCCGTCGTGAAGTCCGCGTTGTCCACGCGCCGCAGGCTCCATTGCGCGATCTGCGACCAGAACTGCTGGTAACGGTCCCACGCGATCCAGTCCTTGGCCCACTTCGCCTTCGCGTCGGAGGTGAACGCCACGGCGCGACCCAGGCCAAATTGCCAGTGGGCCAGCAGCGGATCGCCCTTCTCAGTCAGCAAGGGGATTTCCGCGCGCGTTTTCGGCGTCGTGCAGACGTAGCCGTAGAGCGTGGGGAACTCGCCGCCAAGTCCCCGGGTCAATTCGCTCGCGGCGGCGATCTGCGGTTTGAACGGTTCCTCGAAGATCGCCGACTTCAGGATCACGGCGGCTTCCTTCACGAAGATCTGCGGCAGGTCGCTCGGCTGGCGCACGTCGTAGAACCGGCCGCCGCCCTGGTCGGCCATCCACATCATCGTGTCGGGCTGCACGTGGCCGCCGATCATCACGGAGCTGATGGTGATGCGGGCGGCCACGATCTCGTCCACCTGCTGCTGCGAAGGCGCGGCCGGGTCGCCGTCGCTGAAGACGACGAGGTGCTTGATGTTGGCGGTGGACTTGGCGAGCCCTTCGTGCGCCAGGGAAATGACCTTGCGGAAGCTGGGCATGTCGCCGGGATTCATGCCCATGATCTGGCGGCCGAGATCCCGCTTGTTGCCCACGGGCTGGAGCTCGAACAGCCAGCGGTCCGTGCCGTCCCAAAAGACGATGCCCATCTCGTCGAGCGGCCCCAACGCGTCGAGCGCGGCGTAGGCGGTCTCGCGAGCCCACTGGTTGCCGTCGGGAAACTCCGTTGCATGGACGACGATGGCGAGAGCGCCCTTGGGGAGGACCTTCTTGCTGTTCAATTCCATGTCCAGCGGCAGCGCGGCTTCGAGCGGGGTGTTGCGATAGCCGCCGGCCGCGAACGACTGGTCGCCGCCGATGGCCACGAGCCCGACGCCGAAATCCCGCACCGCGCTCTCCAGAAGACGCATGCGGTCAAGACCCAGATCGCCGGCCGCGACGTTGCAGAGAAAGATCGAATCGTAGCTCTGCATTTCGGCGAGCGTGCCGGGGAAACCGCTGACGGGCACGACGCGCGTCTCCAGCTTCGAGGCGCGCAGGGCTTCGTCCAAGGCGCGTTCGCCCTGCGGATCGGAGGTGACGATCAACGTGCGGGGTTCGCCGCGCACGAAGGCGAAGCCGCTGGCCTGGTTGTTCTGCGGTATGCGGTCCCCGGCCGCCTCCACCTGCACCTCGTAGTCGTAGAAGCCCGGATCGTTCAGCGTTTGCGGGAAGCTCAGGAGATTCTTCCCGGCGGTCAGCTCGACCTCTTGTTCGCCGAGCAACTGGTCGCTGCGATAAAGGCGCAGCTTCGCCGGGCCGGGCCGGTCGGCGGTGGCGAAGATCTTCACGTCGAAGGTCTGGCCCTTCTTCACCGCGCTGGGCATGGCGAGACGCTGGACGGCGATGTCGTTGGCGCGGGCCACGCCGAGCGGCAGAACATCGAGCGTCACGCCGAGCGGCCGGGCGGCGATGAGCGCGGACATGGCGTCGCCGATGTTCTCGTTGCCGTCGCTGGCGAGCACGAGGCGGCGCTGGCCGTTCTCGGGAAAGGCCGCCGTGGCCAGTCGGATGGCGGCGGCGAGATCGGTGCGTTCCGTCGGCACGACCGCCTGGATCTTCTGCACCTGCACGGCGGGATTGGGCAGGAACTCGACCGCCGCATCGGTGCCGAAGACGACCACGCCCGCCTGGTCGCGCAGCTCCTTGGTGGCGGAGGTCTGGTTGATGAACTCGCGCGAACTCTCCTGCTGCGAGGTCGGGATGCTGTCCGAACGGTCGAGCAGGAAGAAGACGTTCATGCCTTCCAATGGCTTGAGCCATTGCAGGCCGCCCAAGGCGAGGAGGAGCAGGAGCACGACCACGAGGCGGATGATCAACGAAGCCGCCCGCCGCCAGCCGTCGATCTGTGCGTCGGACTTCCAGAAGAACCAGACGGTCCAGGCCAGCGCGGGCAGCGCGAGCCAGAGCCAGTGCGGGTTGGTGAATTGGAAGTTCAAGGCGTCGTTGGCTGTGGGTTGTGGGTCGTCGGCTGGCTGTCGGCAAGGGCGTTCTGCGCCACCCGCCTTCCGCCACCCGCCACCCGAGTCGTTCTGACCAGCTTCTGCACCCGGTGGTTCTGCGAATCGGCCACGTAGAGATTGCCCTGCGAATCGAGGCAGATGCTCCACGGATTGGAGAATTGCCCCGGCGCCCCACCCGGTCCGCCGATGATCTCGACAGTGCGGCCTTCGCGATCGAAGACCTGGATGCGGCTGTTGCCGAACTCGCAGACGAAGACGTTCCCGGCCGCGTCGATCCGCACGTCGTAGGGATAGCTCAGTTCGCCGGGACCGTTGCCCGCCTTGCCGAATTGCCGGACGAACTTCCCGTCCGTGGTGAAGACCTGCACGCGGTGGTTGCAGGAATCGGCCACGTAGAGCAGGCCGTCGGGCGAGAGGCCGATGCCTTCCGCGCGGTTGAATTCGCCCTCGCCTTCGCCGGGTTTGCCCCAGGCTCCGAGGAAGTTCGTGCCGCTCGGACCGAAGTGCTGGATGCGCTCCACGTAGGCGTATTCGCTGACGAAGAGATCGCCCTGCGGCCCGACGGCGATGGAACGGGGAAAGGCGAGCAAGCCCGCGTTGGTGCCCGAGACGCCCCACTGCGAAAGCACGTGGCCCTGCGGATCGTAGTGGTTCACGCGGGTGTAGTGCGGCTCCACCACGATGACGCCGCCGGCCGGATCGGTGAACATGCCTTTGGCCTTGCCGATTTCGGTCTGCGGCATGACCCACGCCAGCAGGTAGCGGCCGTCGGGGCTGAACTTCTGCACGCGCCCGGTGATGTCCACGACGTAGAGGTTGTCGTCGCGGTCCACGGCGACGGAACGCGGCTTGTTGAACTGGCCCGCGCCCGCTCCGCGAGAGCCGATGATCTCGGCGCGGTCGAAGATGCCGGAATCCAAGGCGTGGCCGGACGGCTGCGGAGAACAAGCGCCGAGAAAGAGGGCCCCGATTAACCACAGGTAGCCTTGGAGCGCCGCAGGTAGGGCGAAGGCTCCCGCCGAGCCGCCGGAGGCTGTCCTTGCTGGAGCGAAGCCGCACTGGC
>CBFGQE010000333.1:0-4218 GCA_965650815.1 uncultured bacterium | reverse complement strand
TTGAAACCGGGCCGAACCTTCATCCACTGCGCGCATGGCCACGGACGAACCGGACTCTTTGCCGCAGCATTCCTTCTTCAGACGAAGACCGCTGCTACAGTCGAACAAGCCATGTCGTTGATCCAAACTGCTCGACCAGGAATCCACCTGAGCCGGAGGCAGCGGGCCTGTTTAAGCGAATTCTCAAGACTGCTCCAAAAGAAGGAGGCCGCGTAGTGCAGAAGTATTTCCGCGAACTCTCCGTCGCCGCCGCGCTGGGCCTGCTGCTGCTCGCGTTGGCGATCTTCGCGCCCAATTTCTTCGAGCCGCAGCCGTTGCTCTCCCGCCTCGCTTCGCAGATGCCGGCGCTGGTCGTGGCCATCGGCATGACCTTGGTCATCGTCAGCCGCCAGATCGACATCTCGGTCGGCTCGATCTTCGGAATGTGCGCCGTCACCGCCGGGCTGTTGTCCGCCCAGGGTCTGCCTTTCTTCGCGGTCGTGCCGCTGACCGTGCTGGCGGGAACGCTGCTGGGCGCGTTGAACGGCGCGCTCGTGGCTTGGCTCGGATTGCCGAGCATCGTCGTCACGCTGGCCACGATGGTGACTTGGAACGAAGCGCTCCGTCTCTGGCAGCAGGGCAAGCTGCTCAACCTCCCCGTCGGCGTGCAGTGGTTCGGCCTTTCCCAGACCGCCGGGCAAAGCCTGCTGCTCGTCGCCGCCTTGGTCCTCGTGGTCGCCGCCGCTTGGGCCATGAAACACCTCGCCGCCGGACGCCGCGTCTATGCGGTCGGTTCCGATGCCGAAGCCGCGCGGCTGGCGGGCATCGATCCGCGCCGCACCACTTTCGGCGTCTTCGCCCTGATGGGTGCGTTGACCGGCCTGGGCGCGGTGATGAACGTCGTGCAGTCGCCGCAGGTCCAGCCGACGTGCGGCGACGGGCTCGAGCTCAAGGTCATCGCCGCCTGCGTGGTCGGCGGCGTGGCCATCAGCGGCGGGCGCGGCCGACTCTGGGGCGTGCTGCCGGGCCTGATCCTGCTCGCCAACGTCAATCCCGCGCTGACCCATTTCCACATCCAAGCCTACTGGGAAAAGGCGATCCAAGGCCTCGTCATCCTCCTCGCCGTCCTCGCCGACGGTCTGCGCAACCGCCGCAGCTCCCGCTGAACCGCCATGTCTTCCACCGCCCCAAACCGAGCTTCCTGGAAATCCGTCCTGCTCCGGCACGAGACGATCCTGCTCCTCGTCGTCGTGCTGGAGGTGATCCTGTTCAACACGCTCGGGCGAAAGTTCCTCACGCCGGACAACGTCGCGAACATCGTCCGCCAATCCGTCGAGATCGGCCTGCTCGCCCTGGTGATGACGCCCGTCATCCTCACCGGCGGCATCGACCTCTCGGTCGGTTCGCTCATGGGCCTGTGCGCCGTCAGCTTCGGGATGCTGTGGCAGGATTGCGGACTGCCGATCGGCGTGGCCGCCGCGGGCGCGGTGGCCGTGGGTGCGCTCGGTGGCGGGTTCAATGCCTTCCTCATCGCCAAGGTCGGTTTGCCACCGCTCATCGTCACACTGGGGACCTTCTCGCTCTTCCGTGGACTGGCTGAAGCGTTCACCGGCGGCACCCGTGCCTTCACCGGCTTTCCGGAATCGTTCCTCGCTCTGGGCAACGGCTTCTTCCTCGGCGTTCCCATCCAAGCCTGGCTCTTCCTCGCCGTCGCGGTGGCGATCTGGTTGCTGGTCCACCGCACGACCTACGGCCGTTCCTTTCGCGCGCTGGGCTTCGCTCCGGAAGGCGCGCGCTACGCCGGGATTCCGGTCGAGCGCCGCATCGCTCTGGCCTACACGCTTGCGGGAACGGTGGCGGGCTTGGCGGCAGTGGTTTTTGTCTCCCGCGTGACCGAAGCCCGGGCCAGCGCCGGCGTCGGCTACGAACTCGCCGCCATCACCGCCGTGGTGCTGGGCGGCACCAGCATCTTTGGCGGCACCGGCTCGGTCCACGGCACGCTGCTCGGCGTCGCCGCCGTCGCGGTGCTGGCCAACGGACTGTCCCGCATCCTGGAGATCTCCAGCATCTCGCGAGAACTGGCCGGAATGCTCACCGGTCTGCTGCTGCTGCTGGCGTTGGCCTCCGGCGCGCTGCTGAAAACCCTCGCCGCCCGCCGGGCCCGCGCCGCATCTTCGACCAAACCCCTAGCCTCACCATGACACGTCTCCTCACCACTCTGTTCCTCGGTGCGACCCTCGCCTTGATCCCCGGTTGCGGCGATTCCGCGTCCAAATCTTCGGGCGACAAAAAGCTCCTGATCGGCCTGCTGCCAAAGTCGAAGGGCAACCAATACTTCGACAACGTCCACATCGGCGCCAAGGCCGCCGCCGAGGAAACGGGTGCGCAGCTCCTCTTCGACGGCCCGACCAACACCGACGCCGCCAAGCAGAACGAGATCGTCGAGAACTGGATCACGCAGGAAGTGGACGTCATTGCCGCCGCCGCCGAGAACCGCGACGGCCTTTCCTCCGCGTTGAAGAAGGCCCAGGCCAAGGGCATCAAGGTCCTCACCTACGATTCCGACGCCCAGCCCGACGCCCGCTCGTTCTTCGTGAACCAGGCCACCGCCCAAGGCATCGGCGAGGTGTTGATGGACACCGCCGCCCAGCTCTGCGGCGAGGAAGGCGAATTCGCCATCATCACCGCCACCTTGACCGCCGCGAACATGAACGAATGGCGCAAGCATATCGAAGCCCGCCTCGCCGCCAAGTATCCCAAGATGAAGCTGGTCGATACCAAGCCCTGCGACGACCAGAAGGACAAGGCCCAGCAGGAGACCACCAGCCTGCTCAGCGCCTACCCGAACCTGAAATGTGTCATGGCGATCTGTTCCCCCGCCGTCCCCGGCGCCGCCGAAGCCGTGAAGCAGGCCGGTAAGACCGGCAAGGTGAAGGTGCTCGGTCTTGGGTTGCCCAGCGAGAACCGCGCCTACGTGAAGGAAGGCGTCACCCAGGCCGTGATCCTCTGGAAGGTCCAGGACCTCGGCTACCTGACGATCCAGGCCGCCGCCGCCGTGGCCAAAGGCGAACTCAAGGCCGGCGCCACCACGTTCAAGGCCGGCAAGCTCGGCGACTTCCAGATCGAGGGAGACAACATCCTCCTCGGCAAACCCTTCATCTTCACGAAAGAGAACATCGACCAGTTCGACTTCTGAGCGGGACGAAATTCTGAACCGCAGATGAACGTGGAAGGACGCAGATAAAAGACGGCCGGAGTGTTCAGTGATCAGTGGCCAGTCCGCAGTCCGTCCCAAAGCTATGTTCCAACGGGCTGACGTTAATCCAGCCCAGAGCAAGCGCAGCGCCGCCCTGGGTCAAAGGCCGTCTTAGAAAAACCAAAGCCCTGAAAGGGCGAAACAACCCCGATGAAGTCCAAGTTCATCAGCATCTCTCTGGAGATCACATCTGGGCGCCCGCTCAAAACCCTACGCGATGAGTTTGAGTCACTAGGGGCCCTAGTCACCTTCTACGGACCAACTCCTCGTGGCTATCTTCTGGCCATCGAACCCGGCTCCTTCCAAATGAGACGGAATGCAAAGAATGATGTCACATCAGTCGCCCGGACGGTCGAAGCTCTTTCTCCAACCGCCCGAAAACTCTGGGACGGAGCCAAGACCCGGACCTTCGACTTCGGCGTGGCCGGAATCGATGCCCACCAGACCGCCAGCTTGTGCCTGTCTCCCGCAGCCGTGAAACGAATCGCGGCCTTGAACGGAACCTTGGCATTTACCAGCTACCGTCCTGAGCTGGGCTTTGACCAAGGTTCTAAACCAGCCAAACCCAAGGCCTGAAAGACGCCTCCATGAAAGCCCGGTTCCTCAACGTCGATCTCATCCTCGAATCCAACGAGCCCTTGGCGTTGATAGAGCGGCACCTGGGGTCTTCGGTGTTTGCGCTCCACTCGGGTCCAATCGAAGACGGCCATCTCCTCTCGCTCGAGATCGAGGGGTTCGCCTCCGATGCAGACGAAACCATCCACGCCCTGTGCGAGGCCGTGGAGGTTCTGCCAGAGGAAGCCAAGACACTTTGGAATCGTTGTCGGCGACGGCTCTTCGATGTCGGGTTCGACGCTAGCGACGATTCCCATTTGCTGCTCCATACGAGCCTTCGCAATGAAACACTGAAGCGCGTGGTCGCGTTGGGCGGCGAAATCGCCTTCACCGTCTATCGGCCCAACAAGAACGACGCCCCATGATCG
>CBFGQE010000332.1:0-4218 GCA_965650815.1 uncultured bacterium | reverse complement strand
TTGAAGTGGCGCTACGCCACCAAGGCCTTCGATCCCGCCCGCAAGATCGCGCCCGAGCTATGGGCCGTGCTGGAGGAATCGCTCGTTCTCACGCCGAGCTCGTTCGGCATCCAGCCGTGGAAGTTCCAGGTCATCACCGACGCCGCCCTGCGCGAGAAGCTGGTGCCCGTGTCCTGGGGCCAGACGCAGCCGAAGGATTGCTCCCACTTCGTCGTCTTCACGGTGAAGAAGGGGCTCGGCGAGCCGGAGATCGACCGCTACATGGCCCGCGCCGCCGAGGTGCGCGGCACCACGACCGACGCGCTCGCCCCGTTCAAAAAGGTCATCCTCGGCAGCCTGGGCAAGGCGGCGGCGGCCGGAACGCTGGACACTTGGCAGACGCACCAGCTCTACATCGCGCTCGGCCAGTTCATGGCGGCGGCGGCGTTGCTGGGCGTGGACACCTGCCCGATGGAAGGCATCGAACCGGCGAAATATGACGAGATCCTCGGCCTCAACGGCACGGGCTACGCCACGGTGGTCGCCTGCGCCGCCGGCTACCGTTCCGCGACGGACAAATACGCCTCGGTGCCGAAGGTGCGCTTCAAGCCGGAGGACGTGATCGTTCGCCGGTGAACCAAGCAGGACAGCGCTTCCAGCCTGTCCCGCAGTCTGAGCGGCCCCGCCTCGCAGAAGACTCATGGATACCACTTCCATCATCTGCTCGGATCACGCCCCACGGGTCAGGCTGGAAGCCTGACCTGCTTCCCCGACATGCCTCCCACCGCATCGCCGTTCCCCGTCCTGTCCGCC
Organism: uncultured bacterium; assembly: GCA_965650815.1. Taxonomy (GTDB): domain Bacteria; phylum Verrucomicrobiota; class Verrucomicrobiia; order Limisphaerales; family CANJSG01; genus CANJSG01. Next base: position 3,426 of record CBFGQE010000332.1, on the reverse strand, counting down.
GCCACCACTGCGGCGGGACTGGCCCATCTCCGTGGAAGCGACCCGGTGCTTGCCGCCGTGATCGAGCGCACCGGGGCTTTCACCCTGAAGCCGCGCCGCAACCGCTTCGAGATGCTGGCGCGCTCCATTCTCTCCCAGCAGATCTCCACCTCGGCGGCGGAGTCGATCAAGCGCCGCCTGCTCGCGCTGCTGAAGCCGGGCGGATTGACCGCCGCGAATCTCCGCCGCTTCACCCCGGAACAGCTCCGCACCGCCGGCGTCTCGCCGCAGAAGGCCGCCTACCTGCTCGATCTCGCGGCCAAGGTGGACGACGGCGCGGTCCGGCTGGGCCATCTCCACACCTTGCCGGACGAGGGAGTGATCGAGGAGCTGGTGCGGATCAAGGGCATCGGCGAATGGACGGCCCACATGTTCCTCATGTTCTCGCTCGGCCGCCTGGACGTGCTGCCGCACGGCGATCTGGGCGTCCGCATCGCGCTGCGCGATCTCTACGGATTGAAGGATCTGCCGGACGTGAAGCGCGCGCGCAGGATCGCGGAGAAATGGCGGCCCTACGCGACCATCGCGAGCTGGTATTGCTGGCGCAGCCTGGAGTTCAAGAAGGCAACGTGAGGCTGGAAGCTGGCCAGCGGGAACCGGGATCAGGTATCAGGCTCGCGACATGACGACCCTGCGCCTCTATCTGCTCCGCGAGATCCTCGCGACGCTGGCCATGACCGTCGGCGTGTTCACCGGCCTCCTGCTGCTGGGCAACCTGCTGAAGGACGCGCTGGTGCTGATCGTCGGCCAGCAGCTTTCGCTGGCGCTCTTCGCCCAGGTGCTGGGGCTTCTCGTGCCCTACGTGCTGGCCTTCGCCCTGCCGATGGGGCTGCTCTGCGCGTGCCTGCTGGTCTTCGGCCGGCTCAGCGCGGATTCCGAGCTGGTCGCGATGCGCGCGAGCGGCGTGGGGCTCGCCTCCCTGGTGTGGCCGATGGTGGCGCTGGCGATCGGCTTGAGCGCCTTGTGCGCTTGGATGAGCCTGGAGCTGGCCCCGCGCGCGCGGGTGGAGTTCAAGGGCCTGATGCGTTCGCTGGCCCAGGAGAGCTCCGGGATGTTGATCAACGAGGGCCAGTTCATGGCCGTCGGCGGCTTCACCTACTACGTGGGCAAGGTGGACGGCGACCGGCTGGAGGACATCGAGGTCTATCAGTCCAACACCGCCACGCAGCAGTGGATCCGGGCGGAATCGGGCCGGCTGGCGGTGGACCGCGACCAGGGACTGGTCTCCATCACGCTGACGGACTGGAGGATCACGCGGCTCACGGAGACGAACTTCTACTCCGGTGAGTTCATCGGCGACTACGCGCTGCCGCCCTTCCCCCTCCCGGGCGACCGGGAGGTCGGCGAAGCCAAGATCTCGAACATGAGCTTTTCCCAGCTCCGCGCGAAGCTGGCCGAACTGCGGGCGCAGATGGAGGCCGACGACCGGGCCCTCTCCGCCGGGTTGACGGAGGAGCAGCGGGAGGTGGTGCAGCGGGAACGGCGCGCCTTCACCGCGCGCATCCGCGTGCAGATGCACCGGATGGTGTCGTTTTCCTTCGCCTGCGTCGGCTTCACGCTCATCGGCATCCCGCTGGGCATCCGGGCGCACCGCCGCGAGACCAGCGCCGGCATCGCCCTCGCGCTGGGGCTGGTGCTCGTCTATTACGGCTTCTTCGTGCTGGGCCAGTCGCTGCCGCCGGACTCCGCGCTGGACCCGGCGTTCGTGCTCTGGGCTCCCAACCTGCTCTTCCAGGCGATGGGCGGTTGGCTGATCTGGCGGGCGGACCGGGGCGCGCGTTGAAGGGAATCCCGGCCGGAATCTCCCGCCGCATCAGACCGGATCACGCGTCGAGCGTGGCGCGGACCGTCCGGGTGAGGGACCGCAGGGTGAAGGGCTTTTGCAGGAAGCGCACGGCCTCGTCCCCGCCCTGGCCATCGAGCATCGCCTGCGCGGTGAAGCCGGACATGAGCACGCAGCGGATGCCGGGATGTCGTTGGCGCAGACGGTTGAACAGTTCGCGGCCGCTCGTCCCGGGCAGCGCCACGTCCGTCACCAGCAGATGGAGCGGCTCCGGCTCGGCGGCGGCGAGGCTCAACGCCTCCGTCGGCGAATGCGCGACCAGGACCCGGTAGCCCAGACGGGTGAGGACGCGCCGTCCCAGGCGCAGGATCTGCACCTCGTCCTCCACCAGCAGCACCGTTTCGGTGCCCCGGACCGACGCTTCCGTCTCCGGCGTCTCCGGCTTTGCCGGGCCGTTGCCGGAGGCGCTGCGGGGCAGCCAGACGGAGAAGCGGCTGCCGCGCCCGGGCTCGCTGGAGACGGTGACGAATCCCCCGTTCTGCTGCGCGATGCCGAAGACCGTCGCCAGCCCCAGTCCGGTGCCCTGCCCCGGCGCCTTCGTCGTGAAGAAGGGCTCGAAGACCCGGGCCCGCGTCTCGGCGTCCATGCCGCAGCCCGTATCGGCCACGGTGAACCGCACGTGGTCCCCCGGAACGGAGCCCGGCTCGGCGCGGGATGCGGCCTCGTCCAGGGAGACGTTCGCGGTCTCGACGACGATCCGGCCGACGCCGGCGATGGCGTCGCGGGCGTTGAGGCAGAGATGGGTGAGCATCTGGTCGAGCTGGCCCGGATCGATCTCCACGGCCCAGAGCCCGGGATGCGGGCGGAAGTGCAGCTCGATGTTCTCCCCGATCAGCCGCCGTGCCAGCCCGAGCCCCGCGGAAAGCGCGTCGTTCAGGTCCAACACCCTCGGGGCGACGACCTGTTTCCGCGCGAAGGCCAGGAGCTGGCGGGTCAGGTCGGCCGACCGGAGCGCGGACTTCCGGATCTCGTCGAGCCAAGGCCGGGCGGGATGCCCCTCAGCGGTGTCGCTGATGGCCAGGTCCACGTTGCCCAGGATGGCCTGGAGCATGTTGTTGAAGTCATGGGCCACGCCTCCGGCCAGGCGGCCTACGGATTCCATCTTCTGCGCCTGGATCAACTGGTCCTGGAGCCGTTCCTTCTCGGCCGAGACCCGGCGACGCTCCGTCACGTCGGCGACGAAGTTCAGCGTCGCGGCCGCTCCCCGCCAGTCGATGCGGACCACGTGCAGCGCGACCCACAGCGTGCGGTCGTCGGCGGGAAGCATCCGGAACTCGTAGCGGTTCGGCGGGGCTTCGCCCGAGAGCCGCCGGACGTGGCGCTCCATGACGAAGTCCCGGTCCTCCGGATGGAGGAAGTCCGCGATGGCCCGCCCCATGAGCTCCCGGTGCGGGACGCCGAGCATCCGGCCCGCCTCGGGATTGGCGAAGACGATGCCGCCGGACTGCACGACCAGGATCGCCTCGCAGGCGTTTTCGACCAAGCTGCGATATTCGCCGCCGGCGATGTCCGACTCCCCGATCTTCCGCTGCAACGCGGCGAAC
>CBFGQE010000331.1:0-4224 GCA_965650815.1 uncultured bacterium | reverse complement strand
CCCCGCACTGTTTCCTTGCCGATCTTCGGCCGAGGGCCTATTCCCGCTCCGCTCTTTGAATCGATAGCGGGAACGGTTCGCCGTTCCCAACGTGAACGCAGGAGGGAACCCCGTGGGAATCGGGGACGGTTGCGCCACTGTATCGGGCTACAAGCTCCCATCGCCACTGGAACGGAAACGTTCTGGGAAGGCGGGAGCGAGGTTTGAGGCCCGGAGTCAGGATATCGAATGCGCTCACGCTCGTCAGGATCGCGTCCGGCCCCAGGCCGGCCACGGTCCGCTTCTCCGCCAAAGAGAAGGACGGGGCCAGAGGGACCGCCCGTTGCGGTCCCGTTGCGTCTTCGTTCGCCTTCATTCTTTCCGGCCGGGGGATGAAGGCATTTTTTGTGTCCAGATTCCCGGCCGAACGCACTGGTCTCGCCGCTTAACCACGGCTTCCGCACGCCCAATTCCGGGCAGCGGAACCCAGACCTGAACTCCATGAAACTGACAGTGCGTTGGTCCGTCTCCGCCGCCCTTCTGGGCGCTTCCCTCACCGCTTCGGCGCAGTTCGCGTCGAGCGTCATCGGCTACGATCTCGGCACCGGCGGCAGCGCCGGCTACAACAACCCCGCGACCGTCCTCGGCCAGCCTTCGGCCTCGACGCAGTTCGGCGCGGTCGATCCCTTCAACAGCCAGTGGCAGAGCACCGACCTGCTCTCCATCGGCGCGGGCGGCTTCCTCACGGTGAAGATGGACCGCGCGGTGACGGACAACGCGGCCAATCCTTTCGGCCTCGATTTCCAGATCTTCGGCAATTCCGGCTTCATCATCATCAACGGCGACTTCTCCGGGGGCGGCATCACCGACGGCTCGCTCTACGGCGCGAGTGCGGCTGGTTCGACCCGCGTGTCAGTCAGCGCCGACGGCGTGCAGTTCTTCACGCTCAACACCTCCATCGCGCCCACGGCCGACGGCTATTTCCCGACGGACGGCGCGGGCGATTTCACCAAGCCGGTTGATCCCTCGCTGACGGCGGCGGACTTCAACAACCTCGACCTCTCCGGCATCCGTCTGGCCTATGACGGTTCGGCGGGCGGCACGGGCTACGACCTGGCGTGGGCCGTCGATGGCAACGGCCAATCCGTGGTGCTGCCGTCGATCGAATACATCCGCATCGACGTGCTGGCGGGCAAAGCGGAGATCGACGGGCTCTCCGTGGTGGCTCCGGTGGTGCCCGTGCCCGAACCATCGAGCGTCGCGCTCGGAGCCGTGGGCTTGGGCGCTTTGGCCGCGCTGCGTCGTCGTCGCCAATCCTGAGCCTGCCCGATCCGCACCATGAACCGTTCCGGTTCATTCTTGTCCGTCCTTCTGCTGTCGGCGCTCAACGCGTCGGCGGCGGAATGGACGGAGGAGTTCTCCGCCGATCCGGCGACGCGCGGCTGGCGCGTGTTCGGCGACGCGGCGCTGTGCCAGTGGAACGAGACGGCGGGCACGCTCGACTTCACCTGGGATTCCTCGAAGACGAACACCTTCTTCCATCGTCCGCTGGGAACCGTCCTGGCCGAGACCGATGCGTTCGAGGTCGCGTTCGACGTGGAGTTCTCCGAGATCCAGGCGGGTGGGCCGAGCGGAACGGGCGGCACCTTCGAGCTGGCCTTCGGGCTCTATGGAATGGACGCGGCGACGCGGACGAACTTCTCGCGCGGCAGCGGCGTCAATGCCGCCCGAGGCCCCAAAAACATCGTCGAGTTCACCTATTTCCCCGACACGGTGAACGGCTTCGGCGACACGCTCTCGCCCTCGATTTGGTCGCGCGGCAACCAGCCGTATCTGGAATTCATCTTCCCGTATCCGCTCCATGTCGGTGTGCCCTATCGCGTGACGATGAGCTATCAACCCACGGGCCGCGCGCTCACCACCGTGCTGGTGTCGAACAGCGTGCCGGTGCTGACGAATCGCGTGGCGATGACGGCACAGAGCACGGGCTTCCGGCTGGACGCGGTCGCGGTTGCTTCCTACCAGAGCTTCAGTGGCGGCTCGATCTTCGCGCGCGGCCGGTTTGACCGCATCGCCGTCCGTCTTCCCGATCCCCCCAGGTTGGAACTGGTCCACACGCTTCCCGGACCCGAACTCCGCTTCCAACTGCCGACCAACTGGACCGCCGCCGTGGAGCGCACGGTCGATTTCGCGACGTGGGAAACCGTCGCCGAGACCAACGCGATTCCGCCCGGAGACGGTTCGTTCCGCCAATGGCTGGACGCCTCGGCCCCCTCGACGAACGCGAACTACCGGCTCAAGCTCCTGCGTCCATGATCCGGGTCCCTTCCACGCCGCGCGGCTTCCGGGGCTTCACCCTGGTGGAACTGCTCGTGGTCGTCGCCGTCATCGCGATCCTCGCCGCGTTGCTCTTGCCGGTGCTGGGCCGGGCCAAACGAACGGCCCGGCAAACGGTCTGCCTCAACCAGCTTCGCCAGCTCGGGCTCGCCGCGCGGCTCTACTGGCAGGACAACCGCGACGAGTCCTTCAAGTATCGCGGCGAGGCGGTGGATGGCGGCGATGTCTGGTGGTTCGGCTGGCTGGAACGCGGTTCCGAAGGCAACCGCCGATTGGACACCACGCAGGGCAAGCTCTGGCCCTACCTCCAGGCGAACGGCGTGCAGCATTGTCCGGAGTTCGACTTCGCCGATCCGCTCTACAAGCCCAAAGCCAACGGCGCTTCCTGGGGCTACGGCTACAACCTGCATCTCTCCAGCCCCGTGGCCGGGCCCGCGTTCCTCATCACCCGCGTGGCCAATCCCTCGGGCACGGTGCTCTTCGCCGACGCCGCGCAGGTGAACGATTTCCAGGCTCCCGCCTCGCCCGACCGTCCCATGGTGGAGGAATTCTACTACGTGAGCGCGGGGGAGAAGACGGCGCATTTCCGCCACGGCAAGAAGGCGCTGGCGGTGTTCATCGACGGACACGTCGAGCCGCAGATGCCGGCGGAGGGCTCGTTGGACGCGCGGCTGCCGGGCGAGGCCATTGGCCGCATCGAGGCGACAAGGCTGAAACCCTGAGCGCCGCCTCGGCGCTTGCACGGTGGCGCGGGCTCGTGCTTGCTGGACGCCGTCGTGGGCGGCGGGAAACGCGGGATGATCGGAAGGGCCTGGGCGACGCGACGGAGCGATCCAATCCTCAACAACAGAAGCCCGTGGACCGAGGCAGGCACCCCGGTCCGTTCGCAGCCGAGCGCGGCACGGAGCCTGCATCGTGCGTTTTTTTCGCGGAGTTGAAATTTGGACCGGCGGAATGGATTGCGGCCCGGCATCTGTGCGTGATGCCGGGCGACAGGGGGAAACGGGCCGCGCTGGCGTGGCTGGTGTCGGGCCCCGGGATGCATCCGCCGCCGGTCCTCTCCATTCATCGGCCAGCGGGCGATGGGCTTGAACGCGGGAATCGCGGCGAGCGGGGTTGCCATCGCGGGGGCAAACCTGATTCCTTAGGCGCAACCGGTTCGCGAATGATTCTCTCCGTTCTTGGAAATCTTCCTGCCCCCCAGGCCCTGTGTCCGGCCTGCGGCGAGCCGAACCGATGCGGGTTCGATCCTGCGGGCCCGGAGACCTCCGATTGCTGGTGCCTCGGCGTGAAGATCGACGCCGAAAAGCTGGAGCGTCTCCATCGCAACTTCGGTCCCTCCGCCTGCCTCTGCCAGACCTGCCTGGAAGCCGCCGCCGGCGATCCCGCCGATTCGGCCGTGCCGGGCCGCGACTACTACGTCACCGCCTCCGGCTCGCTCGTCTTCACCGCCGCCTACCACGTCCGCCGCGGCCACTGTTGCGACAACGGCTGCCGCCACTGTCCCTACGGAAAATGCGGCTGAACGTCCCGGCCGCTACAGCCGGGACGGGGAAAGCCCCACGGCCACAATGCTGCAGGCCCGGATGACGTTCAGGCCAAGACGTTCGGCATCGGCGAGGACTTCGTCGGATTCTGTGCCGGGGTTCAGCCACAGCTCGTCGCAGCCCTTCGCGGCGATGTCCGGCAGCACCTTCAACACGAGCGGCGGCGGCAGATAGACGCTGACCAGCGCCGGGCGCTCCGGCAGGTCCAGCACCGATTTGAACGCGGGCAACCCTTCGATGGCGGCTTCCTTCGGGTTCACCGGGAACACGCGGTAGCCCTGCTGCACGTAGGCCCGCACGGCTTTGTTGGAAAACTTGGCCCGGTCATTCGAGGCGCCGACGACGGCAACGGTCTTCATGG
>CBFGQE010000330.1:0-4228 GCA_965650815.1 uncultured bacterium | reverse complement strand
AAGGCCCCGGCTGGGCGTTTCGCCGGTCGAAGAGGCGGCGCGCACAGTGCGTTGGAGCTGGAACGGAAAGGATTGGCCGCCTTGGGTGAACTGGCCGGCGATGCTCTGGCCGTTGTTGGACACGTTCCCGGCGAAGGCCGGATCGCCCGGCACGTTCGGCATGAAAAAGCGGACCGCCGAGTTGCTCACGCTGACGCCGCCCAGCGCGAAATTCCGCAACGCCTGCACGGGGATGTCGATGCTGCCGGACCACGCGCCCTGGGTCTCGGCGAGGTCCACGCGGATGGCGAGTTTCGTGGCGGGCAATTGGATCGCGCCTTCCCAATGGCCGGCGGGGGACGGGGTCGGTTGGGCGGCGGCCGGGAACAAGCCGACGAACAGGAGCCACAGGTTGAGGAGGCGTTTCATGGGAGCAAGCGGGTGGTTGGAGAATGGGATGGTGGGACGAGGTGCCAAGACTCATTCGTAGGACCGGAGCAGGGCTTCGAGCTCGGCTTTTTCGGGGAGCAGCTTGCGGCGGTAGTGGAACGCCATGCCGACGAGGACGGCGAGCATCAGCGCAGGGAAGAGGACGAAGGCAGGGACGAGGATTTCGTCGCCCGCTTTGCCCACGGCGCGGAGCTGGAACACCACGACGGGGATCACCAGCAGCATGAGACCGTTCAAGGCGGCGATGACCCGGGTGCGAAAGCGGGCCAGCCGGTTTTCATCGAGCAGCGCCGCCACGCTGGCGCGGATCGATCGGTCGCCGATGGCGTGGGCCGCACGATGGGCGAGGAACCGCCGCCAGAGCAACGCCAGCGCCAGCAGCGGCAAGGCCAATGCGAACAGCGCGCCCCACTCGCGGCTCCCGTCGAAGGCACCTCCTGTGGCGACGTGGCGACCGAACATCACGGCGGCACCGAGCAGCCAGCATGAGGCCAAACCGGTCACGACGACGAAGCCACGGTGTTGGCGGCGCAGGCGCTGTTGGAGCTGCTGCTTCTGCCGGGCCAGTTCGTCGGGCGACGGGCGGTTGTGCGGCGAGTTCCAGGCGGATTGGAGGTCGTCAAAGGTCATGGCGATAGTCTTTCAGTTGTTGGGCGAGGGTTTGTTTGGCGCGGTTGAGGCGGACACCGACGTTGCTTTCCGTGAGGCCGTGGATTTCGGCCATCTCGCGGTAAGGGACGCCGTCGAGCGAAAGGAGGATGAGGGAGCGGTCGAGCGCGGGCAGGCGACGGATCTCGGCATAGATCCGCTCCAGCAACTCGGTATCCGGCGCGGGGTGAAGGCTAGTGCTCTGTGCAGGAAGCTCGGCTTCGAAAGCCTCCACCTTGCGGGCGTAGTTGAGGCGCGTGCGTCGCCAGGTGAGCGCGGCATTGTGGGCCACGCGGTAGATGAAGGTGGAAAGCTTGGATTCCTCGCGGAAGGCGGGCAGGGCTTTCCAGAGCGCCAGCAGCAGCTCCTGCATGAGGTCGTTGCGGTCGTCGCCCCAGGCGAAGCCATTGACCACATGGTGGAGGATGGCGCCGTGGTCGGCCAACCACCGGTCGAAGCGTTCCTGTTGTTCGCGGGTTGTCACTGTTCGGGATGTAGGAAGCGGCCCGGGAGAATTTCTTACAGGGAATCTTCATCTGGGTGAAACCGCGCGTTCGACCCGTATCCGCGAAACAAAAAGCGGCGGAACTCCGAAGAGTTCCGCCGCCGTTGGGTCAGGCGACGAACCACTGCCAGTCCGCCACGGCGTGGACGTTGCGGATCGCGGCCGAAGCCGGGAGTTCGCGTGGCGGACCGGGCGTGCGCAACAGCTTCAGCCCGGCCTCGTGCGGCAGACGGTCAGCCTTGCGGTTGTTCACGTCCTTCGCGGCCCACACGAGGTTGTCCCAGGTGTTCCGGCCGCCGCGCGAACGCGGCACCACGTGGTCGAGCGAACCTTCGTCCGGCTTCAGCACGCGGCCGGTGTATTGGCACCGGTTGCCGTCGCGCTCGCGGATGGTGCGGGCGCAGAGCTTGGGCCGGAGCTTCGGCACCTTCGCGAAGTTGCGCGCCACGACCACGGTCGGGATGCGGATGCGGCCGCGCACCGTCTGCACGAACCTGTCCTGAGGACGGATGGGCAGCCCGATCCACTCTTCCCAGCTCACCGGATGCATCGCGCCGTCGCCGCCGATGTCGAGCGCGGTGGCGGTGTTGGCCGCCATCTGACAGAAGGCGTCGGCCGGGGTGCGGACGTGGATGGGCTGCCAGTGCCGGTTCAGCACCAGCACGGTCGGTTGGTTCAAGGCGTCGGACATAAACTCGGGGCGCCGCGCGGCGAGGTGTCGGGTCTTGGTTGAAACGCTTCCTGGGGGACTGAGTTCGGGCGGAGTGGTCAGTGGTCAGTCGAAACGCCGAACACTGAACGTCGAACTTCCAACGCTGAAGGAATGGGGAATGACGCGGGCGGACGCAAGGTTGCGCCCGCCCGCGTCGGGGTGTGCCACCTCCAATGGCGTTACTCGCGGAAAAAAGTAGTGGCGGCGGCTGCCGTCATGCCGCCCGGAGCGCAGGCAGCACTGCTTGAAAGCTGCGGCTGGAACCGCAGGGGCACGGATCGTTGCGGCCGAGTTTCTCGATCAGCAGCTTGTCGCCGTGGACGACACGGACGCCTTTGCCGACGCGGGTTTCGGACGGGAAGCCTTTGCGACGTTTGCTGGTGATCTCGAACGAGGCGGTGTCTTCGTGGCGATGGATAGTTGGAGTTGGCATGGCGATGGTGGGTTGAAGGTTGCGGGAGACTGGGCAATCCGCCCGGACAATGGCGGTCTTCGGCGATTCCGATTCGCGGAAGCGCGGAAAACCGCCGTCGCAAGCGGCGTCGTTGGTCAGTCCGTAGCGGCGCAGTTCCTTGGTCGAGAGCTGGCGGACGGCGTGGCAGTGCCAGTAGGTGTAGCCTCGGCGGTTCCACTTGGTTTGAAGACCGCCGCGACCGACGACCTGTTTGGCCAGATGATCGTAGGCGGTAAACGGGCCTTGGCCCGGCACTTGGCGCATCAGGCAGAAGAACCAGAGGCCATCGATGCGTTTGAGCGCGACCTCGTCGCTGATCCAGCGGACGGGCTTGGGTGGGCTCCAAGGTTTCTTACGGGGCGGCTGGGGCATCGCCTGGAGAATCCCCGTGGCTGGATTGACGTAGGCGATGCGCCAACGGCTGACCAACGCAGTGATGGGCACTTCCACAGCGTCCCACTTCCCGTCGCGACACCAGAGTTCGCCATCCTTCAGGAAGGTGTGGCGAACGACCATCTCCAGCAGGTGGGTCTTGATGTGGGCGCGGACGACGCTGTCGGGTTTGATCACGGCGCAGGCTTCGGAATAGGCGTCGTTCCACGGGCGGCCGATCTGGCCCCGGAGCCAGCGTTTGAGCGGGCCGAGAACGTCGGTGAAGGACTTGTGATGCTTGTGGGCGGCCGTCATCGACTGGTGTTTCGGTAGGTCGTCGAAGGGTCGTTTCGGACGTGGGAACTGGGGAACGCACCAGGATTTGGAGCGCGGTCGTTCAACGACGACCTTGTGCATGTCGGGTCTCATGGGTGGGGGAGCGGAGTTGTGGAGTGATGGAGAACGGGAGTGGTTGGGATGGGATGAACCCATTGCTCCAACTCTCCAGGACTCCATCACTCCGGTTTTCGGTATCACCGCCGGGGTTTCCTCACCTTGTAGGTCAGGAGCGGACGGAGGGTGGCGACGACGGAGACGAGTCCGGCATCGACGAGGTCCGCAATGACGGCCTCGATCTTCTTGTAGGCGGCCGGAGCCTCCTCGTAGAGCAGGTCGCGGTCTTCGCAGACGACGCGGCCGCCCAGGCCGGTTTGCACCAGTTCGGCGACGGCGAACCGTTCCCGCATCCGCGACCGGGCGTCGCTGCGGGTCCACTTGCGGCCGGCGCCGTGGGCAAGCGACCAGGCATTGTCCTCGCCGTTGCCCAGCGGTTTCACCACGTAGCTCAAGGAGCCTCGAGAACCGGGAATGACGACGAACGGATCCTCGGCTTCGACCGCGCCCTTGCGATGGACCCAGACGGGTCCGTGCTCGGTTTCACGCGGGGTCAGCAGGTTGTGGCCACCATCCCAGAGCGGGGTGGCTTCGGCTCCCAACGCCTCGATGAAGCGTCGGGCAACTAGGGCGCGGTTGGCCGCCGCCCACCGGACGGCGTGGTCGTGGCCGCGCAGATACTCAGCTCCGGCGAAGCTGGTGGCTTCCACCGGTC
>CBFGQE010000329.1:0-4257 GCA_965650815.1 uncultured bacterium | reverse complement strand
GTGACCAGCCCGGTGACTTCGTTCAACGTCGCGGGGCCGGCCAATGTGACGGTCTTCGAAGGATTGAACTACAAGTTCGAGGCCATTGTGACGACCGACAGCGAGATCTCCCCCCGCTATCAGTGGAAGAAAGGCGGAGTGGCCATCCAAGGAGCCACCGGCAGCTCGCTCTCCGGGGTTGCGGCGCTGTCCGACAGCGGCAGCACCTACTCGGTGGACATCAGCATTCCTGGCGTGACCAACTACTCCAGCGGCACGGCGACTCTGACCGTGCAGCAGAGCGTCTTCGCCGAAGGAACCCTCAAGCTGGAACGCTGGAACGGCACGGATATGACCCGCGCGATCATCGGGGCCAACGCCATCGGCACCGTCCGCGAAGCCGACTCGGTCCGGTATGTGACCTCGGGTTTCGACGTCACTGATAGCGGCACCGACTACGTGCTGCGCGTTTCCGGCTTTTTCGTGCCGGCCACCAGCGGCAACTACGTCTTCTACCTCGCGGCGGACGACGACACGGATGTGTATCTCGGCACCAACGACAAGGCGGAGACCAAGCGCCTGATCGCCCACGAGTCCGGTTGGAGCGGCAACAAGAACTGGAACACGGTTGGTGGCGGCAGCACGTTGTCGCAGCGTCGCTCCGACCAGTTTGTCCCCGATCCCAACACGGGTGAAACGCCTTTCGCCAACGGCATCGCGCTCACGGCTGGAACCCGCTACTACATTGAGGCAGTCAACCATCAGGGCGGTGGCGGCCAGAACCTCGCCGTGACCTTCACCCGTCTCGGCGATCCCGATCCGGCCAACGGTTCGGCCACGGCTTTGATCGGGCCTCGCGTCGGCGTGCTGGTGCCCGCCGCGACCAGCTTGGGGATCACCCAGGACGTGAGCAGCGCATCCGCCCTCGTCACCCAGCCTGTGACCTTCTTGGTCGGGGCTACCAACAACGGCTTGCTGCCGACCGCGTATCAGTGGCGCCGCAACGGCACCGCGATCAACGGAGCCACGAGCCGCGGCTACAACTTCATCGTTTCGAGCGCCGACAACGGAGCCCAGTTCTCCTGCGTGATGTCGGTTCCCGGCACGACCTTGGCCGTGACCAGCTCCGTGGCCACCCTGACCGTCGGCACCGGCGGCAGCGTCGTGAGCGGCCAGCTCGGATTTGAACGCTGGTTCGGCAACGTGAACCGTCCGGCGGTCTTGGCCGGCAACGGCGGAGTTCCCACCGCCGAAGGCACCATCACCGCGCTGGATCTGGACACCTTTGGCGACAACTACGCGCAGCGCGTGCGCGGCTACTTCATCCCGCCGACCACGGGCAAATACACGTTCTTCATCTGCAGCGATGACGACTCCGATCTGTTCCTCGGCACGAACGACGATCCGTCCACCAAGCGACTGATCGCCCAGCAGAACGTTTGGGCCAATCCGCGCAACTGGGTCAGCACCGGTAACGGCGACCCCGTTGTGATCGCCCAAAAGCGCTCGGATACGTGGGTTCCGGATCCGGCGAATCCTCCGGCCTCGGCTCCCTATGCCGGTGGCATCCAGCTCACGGCAGGCCAGCGCTACTACATCGAGGCCGTTCATGCCGAAGGCGGCGGTGGCGACAACCTTGGTGTCACCTACAAGTTCCACGAGACCGACACCGCAAGTGCGAACGATCCTACGGACGGTGATCCGTCGCTCCTCACCGGCAACGTCATTGGATACCTGGCGGCTCCGGCCGGCAAGACCGTGGCCATCACCCGCAACGGCAACTCCGTGAACGTCTCGTGGAGCCCGGCCGGCGGTCGCCTCATCTCCGCCCCCGCGTTGCCGACGGCTCCGGCCGCTTGGACGGATCTGGGCGCGGCCAATCCGCAAACCATCACGATCCAATCCGGGAACCAGTTCTTCCAAGTGGTCAACCCGTGATCGGAACCTGACTCGCACAAGAGGCCGGACAGCTTTGTCCGGCCTCTTTTTTGTTCGGCCACATTCATCGGCTGACCTGCCGCCACCGTGAAATCCAAGCGCCCCAAGTCCGCCTCTGCATCCAGCGGCCCGAACACCGAAGCTTCTCGGCGTCCGGTTTGGAGATTCCGCCTGCTTGCGCTGGCCGGTGTGACGTTCGTCTTTTTTCTGCTGCTTGAAGGTGTGCTGCGTCTGCTGGGACTCGGCTATCCGGTGGAGTTCTTCGTCCCCGCCCCGACAGGTTCAAAGGGCGTGATGGTCGAGAACCGTGAATTCAGCCGCCGCTATTTTTCACGGCCGCTCATGCGCGTGCCGCAAACCACCGCGTTGTCTCGCGAAAAGCAGCCGGGAACGACCCGGATCTTCGTGTTCGGGGAGTCCGCAGCGGAGGGCGATCCCGCTCCGTCGTTCGGCTTGGCGCGGATGCTGGAGGTTCTCTTGGAAGACAGATTCCCGGGTCGCCGTTTCGAGCTGATCAACACGTCGGTCACGGCGATCAATTCCCATGTCATCCGGCCGATCGCTTTGGAGTGCGCAGCGCTCCAAGGCGACATCTGGGTCGTTTACATGGGCAACAACGAGGTGGTCGGGCCGTTCGGCTCCGGAACCATTTTCGGGCCACAGGCTCCGCCGCTGCCGCTCATCCGTGGCAACCTATGGGTGAAATCCACCCGCATCGGCCAAGTGATGGACGACCTGATGCAGCGGGCCGCTGCGGGTCAACGCCCTGAGTCGTGGGGCGGCATGGAGATGTTCCTCGGCCAACAGGTTGCGCTGACCGATCCCCGGACCGAATCGGTCTATGCCCATTTCCGCAGCAATCTGGATGCGATCCTCGATGCCGGGGTTTCTTCCGGAGCAAAGGTCGTGGTGGCCACCGTGGGCAGCAATCTCCGCGATTGTCCGCCGTTTGCTTCCCTGAATCGGGGGGAGCTGGATGCGGAGCAGCGGGCCGAATGGGACCGGTTGTTCCAAGCCGGAGTGCAGGCCGAGGCGGGCCGCTTGCTCGAACAGGCAATCGGGAAGTTTGAAGAGGCCTTGAAGATCGACGATCAGCACGCGGAGTTGAACTTTCGCCTTGCCCGTTGTCTGGCCGCGGCGGGTCGGCCCCATGAGGCCGCGCGCCATTTCACCCGGGCCCGGGATCTGGACACGCTCCGGTTCCGTTGCGACTCACGGCTCAACGAGATCATCCGCGAGGTCACGGCGGATTCCTCCCGGAAAGGCGTCCGCTTGGCGGATGTGGAGGCGGCGCTGCGAGCGGCGGCACCCGACGGTGTTCCCGGACGGGAGTCGTTCCACGAGCACGTGCATCTGACCGAGTCGGGAAACTACCGTGCGGCCGTGGCGATTGCCCGGCAGGTGATCGGTCTCCTCGAACCCGCTGCGGCCGATGCGTCGGAGGCCGGATTGCTCGCGGAAGGGGAGTGTGTTGCCCGGCTGGGACTCACGGATCACGAGCGGGCTCAGATGCTGGCGGAAATGGCGAATCGGACCAGCCGTCCGCCCTTTGTCGGGCAAATCGACCATGCGGCCGAAATGGCGCGACGCGAGGAGCATCTGCGCGAGCTGCGGGAACGCGCGAGGGTCGAAGGCGCAACGAATCTGGCCATCCATTTGGCTGCGGTGAAACGGAACCCCGATGATTGGCGACTGCACGACAATCTGGCCGGAGCCTTTCTCCAGTCGGGCCAACCGGACCGAGCGGCGGAGCACTGGCGGGAAGTCATCCGGCTCGTGCCCCATCGCGTCCAGAGCTACGACCTCGTCGGCAGCGTGCTGCTGGAAGCCGGACGACCGGCTGAAGCGGTCTCGCTCTACGAACAGGCGTTGGGAATCCGGCCCGAATGGGTCGAAGGGCTGGTCGGATTGGGACGCTGCTGGGCCGCGCTGGGGAAGCTGCCGGAGGCGATCGAGCTGTTCCAAAAAGCGATCCGGCTAGCGGGCAGGGATGCCACGCCAAGGAACCATCTAGGCGTGGCGTTTCTGCAAGCGGGACGTGTGGGGGACGCCGTGGCCGCCTTCCGTGATGCGATCCGGACCGATCCCGGTTTCGTGGCCGCCCGGCTCAATCTCGGGAAAGCCTTGTTGGCCGACGGAAAGCCGGGCGACGGCGTGGCGGTGTTCCGGGAACTGGTCCGTGAATTCCCGGGCGACACCGCCGCCCGCGTGGAACTGGTGAGGGCCCTGAACCGCCTCGGGCAGCCGGACGAGGCGCTTCAGGAGGCACAAGCCGCCGCTTCGGCGCATCCCGGCAGCTTCGAGGTCCGACAATCCCTGGCCAATCTGCTGATCCGCCAG
>CBFGQE010000328.1:0-4264 GCA_965650815.1 uncultured bacterium | reverse complement strand
TGATGGTGCTGGTGCCGAT
The DNA here is from genome assembly GCA_965650815.1 of uncultured bacterium. Classification (GTDB taxonomy): domain Bacteria; phylum Verrucomicrobiota; class Verrucomicrobiia; order Limisphaerales; family CANJSG01; genus CANJSG01. Next base: position 4,245 of record CBFGQE010000328.1, on the reverse strand, counting down.
GGAGCCGGTGGAACCGAGGAGGACGACGTTCTTCATGCGGGGGAAACCACGAATGGACACGAAAACACACGAATGGGGAGGGACCGGAGGAGACCGCAGAAAACGCCAACAACGCAGAAGTGGACCGGAAGCTCTTCTGCGTAATCGGCGATTTCTGCGGTCGATCCGAACGACCTGTTCGCCGTTGCGAACCCTGGCGCCCAAGGATTGGTTGAAGGGAACCCACCCCTGACCCCTCCCAGGAGGGGAACTCGCGCAGCGCCAAAGAGCGTCCTCGCTGGTTTAATGAATCCCCTCCTGGGAGGGGTCAGGGGTGGGTCCTGCCACCAATGACATTGCGTCATCCCTCCGAATGATTCGTGTGTCTTTGTGTTCATTCGTGGTTCCTCCGGGTCACGGCGTGAGCACATGGCGGAGGTAGAGATACATGAGCGGCGCGTTGAAGAGCAGGCTGTCGAGCAGGTCAAGGATGCCGCCGATGCCGGGGAACAGTTTTCCGGAATCCTTCACCCCGGCCTCGCGCTTGAAGAGGGATTCGATCAGGTCGCCGATCACGGCGGACACGCTGAGAACGACGCCAAGGATGAGGGCGTGCATCCAGTTCATCCCGTAGAGCCGGTCGCCGGCCAGATGCGCGAAGAGCAGGCTCGCGCCGGTGGAGATGACGATGGCGCCGAAGAAGCCTTCCCAGGTCTTTCCGGGGCTGATCCGGGGGATCATCTTGTGTTTGCCGATGAGCGAGCCGACGAGGTAGGCGCCCATGTCGCTGAACTTGGTCACCAGCACGAAGTAGAGGATGTAGAAGTTCCCCTGCACGCCGGGCACGGGGAAGAACTCGATCTTCTGGATGAAGTTCAGCAGCCACGGCACATACATCAGGCCGAAGAGCGTGGTGGAGATGGCTAGAAGTCCGGCGGTGTTGCTCCTGGAGACGAACTGCCGCACGCACAGCCCCAGCACAAAGACGATGAGGATGACCGCCTCGAAGTCCGCCGCGCCGCTGGGACCGCCCGCGTCGAAGAACAACCCGGACGACCGGATGAACGTGGCGAGCATCAGCAGCACGCCCGCCGCGATGCCCCAGTATTTGAAGCAGACGAGCCCGCGCTTCTCCACCATCCCGTAGAACTCGATCAGGCCAGTGACCGCGAGGAAGGTCATGAAGGCCGCGAAGACCCAGCCGGAAACGAGCGGGTTCCCGGAGAAGAGCGCCGTCAACACCACCGTCCACAGGATCAGGGAACTGGTCAGCCGACGCGCAAAGACCTTCGCCTTGGAAGGCGCGGGCGCGGCGGCGGGCGGTGTTGGGGACGGAGCGGACACGCCGGGCTTTTATGGGAGCCGACGGCCGAAGGTCGAGGCTGGAAAACGGGGACCGAGCAACGGCCCGCGGACCAACCGGAAGACGTGGAACCTACTCCAAGGAGCCCTGCGTCCTTCCCGCCTGCGTCGGTCGGCTGCTTTCGTGGTTGCCCCGATCGAATCACCGGAGCTGAACGGCCCGCTCAACCGTGAGCGCGTGGAAAGGAGAGAGGCTCTCTATCGGAGGCTCAATGGCAGTGCCCAGGACAGACGGGGGGCCCGGCCTACCTTCCCGCCTTTGCTGCCGCGTCTTCGGCCCGCTGCACCAGGTCGATGAACTCCGTGCGGCTGGCGTCCGCCCCACGTCCCAATCCCTGCTCCGCCAGATCGGCCACGGCGCGCCAACTCCAGCCGCTCACGTGCGGCGATTGCCGGAGCTTCTGTCCGAAGCCCGCCACGGCGGCGGCGAACTTGAAGTCGGTCGAGGCCTGCGCCAGCGAACGTCCGCCATCCACCACCGGCTGCTCGATCAAGCGGCTGGGGCTGCCGCCGGGCTGCTGGTAGCGGAGCTTCACGAAGAGCAGCTCCGGCGAACTGGCCTTGGAGGAAAGGCTGGCGCGATCCACCTCGTCCTCGGGATTGACCTCCAGCATTGGGCCCTTGGAATAAGGGTTCATCTGATACCGCAGCGGATCGACCGCCCCGTTCGGTTCCCGCACGCCGACGGGCACCACTTCGTAGAGCGCGGTCACAGTGTGTCCCGTGCCGATCTCCCCGGCGTCCTTGGTGTCGTCATTGAAATCCTTCGCCACCAGCAGCCGGTTCTCGTAGCCGATGAGGCGGTAGCGGGCGACGCGGCTGGGGTTGAACTCCACCTGGATCTTCACGTCCTGCGCGATGGTCTGGAGCGTGCCGCTCATCTGTTCCACCAAGACGCGGCGCGCCTCCGAAAGGGAATCGATGTAGGCGTAGTTGCCGTTCCCCTTGTCGGCCAGGAGCTCCATCGTGTCGTCCTTCAGATTGCCCATGCCGTAGCCGAGCACGCTCAGGAAGACGCCGGTCTTGGCCCGTTCGGTGATGAAGCCGAGCAAGGCCTCGCGGCTGGTGATCCCCACGTTGAAGTCGCCGTCGGAGCAGAGCACCACGCGGTTGATCCCGCCCTTCACGAAGCGTTCCGCCGCCAGCTCGTAGGCTTTCTGGATGCCGGCGCTGCCGTGGGTGGAACCGCCCGCTTCCAACCGGTCGATCGCCTGCTCGATGGCCCGTCGGTTCGCGGCCGAAGTCGGCGACAACGCCACGCCTGCGCTTCCGGCATAGACCACGAGGGCAATGGTGTCGCGCTCGTCCATCTGTGCGACCAGCAGCTTCAGCGAACGCTTCACCAGCGGCAGCTTGTTCTCGTCCAACATGGAGCCGCTGACATCGACGAGGAAGACGAGATTGGCCCGGGGCCGGGACGCGGTCGGCACCTCGCGCCCCTTCAAGCCGATGCGGACGAGCCGGTGCTCCGGAGCCCACGGGCAACCGGCCGCCTCCACGTTCACGGAGAACGGCTGGTCCCCTTTCGGCGCGGGATAGTCGTAGCGGAAGTAGTTCACCAGCTCCTCGACCCGCACGGCGTCGGCCGGCGGCAACGCACCACCCACGAGGAAGCGGCGGACATTGCTGTAGCTGGCGGTATCGACATCGGCGGCGAAGGTGGACAAGGGCTCGTTGCGCGGAGTCTTCCAGTTCGAGGACTCGATGGCGGCGTAGCCTTCGCCAGGGGAGATGGAATCTTGCACACTCTCCCGGCGGTGCACGGAGTAGCGATCCATCGTTGCATCCGCTCCCCGTGAAGCCGGAGATTGGGAGAGAGATATCCTGCGTGAAACAGGTTGAGCCGGGGAAATGGGCACAGGTGTCGGTGATGGAGAAACTCCGGCCGCCTCATGCTCCATCATCTGTCGCTGGATCTCGGCGTTCCGCTCGGCCTGAATGGCCGCGATTTTCTGAGACCTGCCCTTTGACTTGGCCAAGCTCGGCAAAAGCATCCCGGCCAACACCAAGGCTGCGCAGACGCTTCCCCCGCTCCAGATCAACCAACGCCAACGCTCAAAGAAACTGATAGGCGGAGCCTCTTCCTCCGCCGTCCGCATCGCTGCGGCCAATCGCCGCGATTGTTCGGCCGTCAGCACGGGTTCCTCTTCCGTCTGGAAAACCACGTCGAGCTGCCGCGCCGCGGCACGCATCGCCTCCACTTCGGCGCGGAGTTCCGGCGATTGGGCGAGGGCGGCCTCGATCTCGGCGCGTTCTTCGGGCGGGAGTTCGCCGAGGGCGTAGGCGGTCAGCTTGGGATCGTCGATGTTCATGGCGTTCTCCTTTCAGCGGGTGGTTTCCAGCGCGGCCATGCGTTGGCGCAGGGTCTTGAGGGCGGTGTGGAGCAGGAAACCGACGTTGCTCACACTCAGGCGGGTCACGGCGGCGATCTCCTCGTAGGAAAGCTGGTTCTGGAACTTCAGCCGCACGACCTCCCGCTGGTTCGCGGGCAGGCCTGCGAGCAACCGCTGGACGGTGGCGGCGTGGTCGCTTTGTTCGGCCGAAGCGGCGGGCGTGGGTTCCGGCGCGGGGAGGTTTCCGGACTGTTCGTCGTCGAGCGGGCTCATGCGGTGCTCCTTTCGGAAACGGTCGAGAACCCGGTTCCGGCACACGGTGAAGAGCCACGGGGCCAACCGGCCTTCGACCGCGCCCGGCTCCTGCTCGAAGAGCCGGAGGAAGGTGTCCTGCACGGCGTCGCGCGCCGCCTCCAAATCGCCCGTGAGCGACACGGCGTAGCGGAGCAGCGGGCCTTCGTGGTCGCGCAGGGCTTGGCGGGCCCAGTCGTGGTGTTCGGCATCCATGCGGGATCGGGTTTCTCTACCGGGACAACGCGTCAGACGGGAACTCCTTAGAAAAAACTTCCGG
>CBFGQE010000327.1:0-4267 GCA_965650815.1 uncultured bacterium | reverse complement strand
AAGCGGAGTAGTATTGCGGTAAACCAACCGAACAAGAGCCACAGTTCCTTCAAGTTGAAGAGGGCTAGAGCTGAATCTACAACCGCTTAACCGATTTGGGGCGAGTTGATGCGGCTTCCTTTTTCTTGGCAAAACAACTTCCTGGGCTGACGAGGTGTTCGGATTTGGGTTGGGCGGAAAACTAGGACCGATGTCGTTCTCGCCTGCCGCACATTCATCGCTGCAATTGCTCTACTCAACTTCACACGCAGGCGGAAGCTCCACGACCGTCTGCATCGCCAACCTCAACCAGATCGAAGCTGCGCTGGAGAACAAGCTGGGCCGACGAGTCGGGTTTTCGGGTTTCGATCTCCCTCGTCTCACGGCCGCCCAGTTGCTCGGTTCACGGCCCCTTGCGTTGATGCGATCCGTTCAGCGCTCCAACCGGTAGAAGTCCAGCACTTCGCCGAGCTCTTGCTGGACCCATTCCTGCGAGAGGCCGAATTCCTCCAGCGAGTAGGTGTGCTTGCTCTTGAATTCGTCGCCATGCTTGGCGGCTTCCGCGAGACGGGCGCGCAGGGCTTCGTCCATCTCCCAGCCGAACTTCTCGTAGATCTGTTCGACGGCGGCGAGCGGGTCTTTCACCAGGTCGCGGAAGTCGAGGCAGTGGTAGCGGGCGGGATCGACGCGGGTGCGGAAGCGGAAGAGGTGCTTGAACCAGTCCACGGCGAGCTGGGCGTTTTCGCGGACGGCTTCCCCGTCGTGCGGCAGGTCGGGCGAGTGCGCGCGCCAGACGGAGGAGAACATGCTGAGGCGCGACGCCACGGAGCGGTAGGGATGGCGGATGATGGTGATGAAGCGCGCGTCGGGGAACTCCTCCAGCAGCGACTCCACCGTGCCGGAGGACTGGGTGGCCTTGGAGAGCAACGTGCGGCCGGGCCCGTTGGCGTGGAGCTGGCGCTGGAGGCAGCTCCGGTAGTGGCGCATCAAGCGGCGGCGTTTTTCCGGCGGCAAGGCGTCGTTGAAGCCCGCTTCGCGCAGCGCCTTCACGAAGGGGAAGAGCAGATAGACGGCCTCGGATTGGAAGGCGTAGAGGAAGAGGGCGTCGTCCTCCTCCGGCTGGTCCAAGCGCATCTTGTGGGTGTTGTCCCAGCCGCCGAACCACTTCGTCTCGCACCAGCCGAGCAAGCGCCCCAGCGGTCGTCCCACCGCGCGGTCCAGTCGCCCGAGAGCGCCGATGAGCCGTTGGTAGGTCACGACCGGGAAGATGGTCTGATACATCTTCAGGTGGACGAAGCGCTGTTCGTCCAGGCTGAGGAGCTTCTGCACCAGGGTCGTGCCGCTGCGGGGCGGGGCCACGATGAAGACGGGGGCCTTCACCGGTTGCCGCTTGAAGCCGGGGAAGAAGAGATGGTCCAGCGCCCGGCCCACCGCGACGAAGACCAGGAAGAGCAGGAACAGCGCGGTGAAGAACAGCACGTAGGCCCAGCGCCGCAATCGGAACGGTTGGCCGAAAAGGGAGAGCCGCAGCGCCCGGAAGAAGAGTTTCCAGTGGAAAAACATCGTGGGCGGTTCAGGCGGGCGAGGGCTGGATGTTTCCCCGGATCATCCCGCGTCGCACAGAGCCTCCACACGGGCCACGATCCGGTCCACGCATTCCTCCACGGAGAGCTGGTCGGTCTTCAGGTCCAGCTCCGGGTGCAGCGGCGGTTCGTAGGGGGCGGAGATGCCGGTGAAGTCCCGCACCAAACCGGCCCGCGCCCGGGCGTAAAGCCCTTTGGGATCGCGCGCCTCGCACACGGCCAGGGGCACGTCCACATACACCTCGATGAACCGCCCGTCCGGCACGAGCGAGCGGGCCATCGCGCGGTCGGCGCGGTAGGGCGAGATGAAGGCGGCGATGCAGATTTGGCCGGCATCGGCCAGCAGCGCGGCCACCTGGGCGGCGCGGCGGATGTTTTCGCGGCGGTCCTCGGGGGAAAAGCCGAGATCCTGGTTCAGTCCGGCCCGGAGCACATCGCCGTCGAGCACATAGACCTGGCGGCCGACGGAGAAGAGGCGGCGCTCCAGCGCGAAGGACAGGGTCGATTTGCCCGAGCCGCTCAGGCCGGTGAGCCACACGACGCAGCCGGGGTGGCCGTTGCGCCGGGCGCGCTCTCCACGGCCCACGCGGTTCTGGGCTTCGTTCATGGTCGGGACGGACATCAGCAAAGGCCGGGGTATTAGAGGACGGGCCGGGCGACGTAAACCAAAAAGGCCGGAGCGGACCGACGACAAAAGTGTTTCCAATTTGAAAGGGCGACTCCTAACGTCCGTCGCTGTTTTGATCCGAAGTTAAGTCGGAATTTTCCCAACTGCTTATGCCACTGACCCACACCCGAGACCTGTTCGCCAAGGCGTTGAAGGGCAAATACGCCCTCGGTGCCTTCAACGTGAACAACATGGAGCTGCTCCAGGCCATCATCGAGGCCTGCGAGGAGGAAAAGGCTCCCGTCATCCTCCAGATCTCCAAAGGCGCGCGCGACTACGCCAACCCGGTGTATCTGAAGAAGCTCATCGAGGCCGCCGTCAGCCTCAGCACCATCCCCATCGCCGTCCACCTGGACCACGGCGACAGCTTCGAGCTCTGCAAGCAGTGCATCGACGAAGGCTTCACCTCCGTCATGATCGACGCCTCCCACGAGCCGTTCGAGAAGAACGCCGAGATCACCCGCAAGGTCGTGGAATACGCCCACAAGCATAACTGCGTCGTGGAATCCGAGCTCGGCCACCTCGTCGGCGCCCAGTTCGACGACGGCGAAGAGGGCGGCGCGCACTCCACCAGCGGCCACTACACGAACCCCGAAGAGGCCGTGAAGTTCGTCAAGGAAACCGGCTGCGACTCCCTCGCCATCGCCATCGGCAACAGCCACGGCGCCTACAAGTTCAAGGGCGAGCAGCACCTCGACCTCGAACGCCTCAAGGCCATCAAGAAGGCCCTGAGCGACGCCGGCCTCGGCGACTACCCGCTCGTCCTGCACGGAGCCAGCTCGGTGCCCAAGGACCTCGCGCAGAAGATCAACAAGTATGGCGGCACGATGGGCGAAGACACCGCCGGTGTGCCCGAGGCCGACATCGAGGTCGCCCGCCGCGTGGGTTGCACCAAGGTCAACATCGACACCGACCTCCGCTTGGCCATGACCGCCGCGATCCGCGAAGTGCTCTGGACCAAGCCCAAGGAATTCGATCCGCGCAAGCTGCTCGGACCCGCCCGCAACGCCACCAAGGAACTGGTGCGCCACAAGATCAAGAACGTGCTCTGCTCCGCCGGCCACGCCTTCGACTGAGCCCGGGCCAACGCTGTTTTCCGCCAGGTGCGAACCAGAAACGGTTCGCGCCTTTTTCTTTGGGTCTTCCGTGGGCCTGGACACGTTCGGTTGGCGATCGTCCTCACGCCACGGGCGCGAAGGATCGGATTCCTTGAGGGATCTTTGCGGTCTTCGGGACCGTGGCGTGAGGCTCCCCCCGTCCCGCTCCGGGCAAGAATAGGTTGGCGGTGCGGGCTCGAAACCGATGAGCATCCTCGCGGTTCGCACCCCGCCGCTCCGGGCGTTCCCCTGGTCAACGCCCGCTATGACAGATCCGTCCGCCCCGCTGAACGCCGACCGCCTGCTGCGCCTCCTGCTGGAGGGGTTGCTGGAGCGGATCACGTGGTCCTGCCAAGTCTTCGAGATTCCCGGTCCGGGGCCGGTGCGCCCGCTCCGCTCCGAGTTCTCCGCCTATGCGGAGATCGAGGGGCATCTGTTGCGGCTGCGTTCGCAGTGCGACCGCAGCCCGGCGGAGGAGCCCGGCGAGGGCGCGGTGGAATTCCGTTTCGTGGTGCAGGAGATCGACGGACTGCCGCCGCGCGACGAAGTGGCCACAGGCAGCGCCGCCATCCGCCTCTTCGGCGCGCTGCGCCATGTCCATGCCTGGGTGCTGGAGATGGAGGCGCGACGGCCGTTCCGCCCGGAAGCCAATCCGCTGGAGGGCACCTTCGACGCGTTCGTGGACCGGGTGAACCGCCACAGCCCGGCCCTGTGGCAGTGGCGGCTCCTGACGCACGAAGGGCCGGTCCGCGTCCTCGAACACCGCTACGAGACCCGTCTCGACGACGGCCTGCGCCTGACCCTGCACGAGTTCACGGACGCGGCGACGGGCAATGTCCGCTGCCATGCGCGGCTGGAGCGCATCGATGCCGCAGACCGGCCGGTGCCCCTGTTCGATTCGCTCGAAGCCTCGGTGCTGGTCGCGCTGGTCAAACGCCACG
>CBFGQE010000326.1:0-4277 GCA_965650815.1 uncultured bacterium | reverse complement strand
ATCCTGACTACATGCGCGACGACGCGAATCCTCACTTCGTTTAGCGAGGCTTGATCGCCGAAATCAGAACATTGGTCCCGAAACGTTTAAGGAGTGTGGCGGCGCTTCGACTGAGCCCTCGCGCGATCAATCGAACAGCAGACGGCCGCCCTTGGTTCATGAACGCCACAAAAGTATCGCATCGGTCGATGTGAAAACCCGCCCTGCGGAATAGATGGTCCACTTCGCCGATGGTGTATTCATGCCAGTGGAACCCGTAGAACGCCTTCTTCCCATTGCTGACATAGTCTTCGAACTCGAAATACTTGTCGATGGCTTCCCGATCGCGGCGCCCGGTCGCCAAACCGACGAGCTTTTGAAAGGATGCTCGATTAGGCACGGTCACACACACGCGCCCACCCGGCTTGAGCACCCGGTGCATCTCGCGAACGAACTTTACGGGGTTGAAGTTGAAGTGTTCCATGGTTTCCCAACACAAGATGGTGTCGAAAGTTTCGGCCGGAAAATCGAGCTGAAAGACCGCTTCCCGGGTAGGCCCAAACATCTCGAACAGATCGACAAAATCCGCCCGGATGCCCCGGCGTGCGTAAAGCGCTTTGAGGGAATAGGCAGCAGGATCATCGCCCTCCAGCACCACATAGTCCGAGGCGAGTGGCGCCAGAAGAAATGGCGTGTGGCCAAAAAAGGGGCCTACCTCCAGCACGTTTCCTAGAGAGCCTCGGAACAAGCCAAACTCTGCGCAGCAGCGATGCAATCGTTCCGCATGCATGGTAAAGTAGCCATGAAGAGTGTCCAAAACACCGGCTTCATCGCTGAGTTTCCGCCCCTCAGCCAAGAACTGGTCGAGTGTTGGTTCGGATCCCAGAAGGGGAGAAAGCGAATTCATGATCGAGAATGGAACGAAACGTCCCGGAATTCATCCTTTAACGCACGGAATGACAAGCGTTAACCTTCTTAAAAGACATGATCATCGGCTATCTCAGCGATCTTCCCGCCCCCGGTCAACCAGCCCTATCCGGAGTTCCCAAGGTCGCAGAATCGTTCCTGCGCCAGTTGGAGGGCCAATCACAGGTCCGCATCGAAGCCATCAATTTGGTCAACGATCTTCCAGCTCCGGTTATTAAAACCCGGGGGGCAGTCACCTACCGGCACCTGCCTTGCAAAAGCCGTTGGAAGACCGCCACTTTTTTTCGGTCCGAAGTGCGGCTCCTCCATCGCCTGTTGCGCGACCTTCGTTGCGACCTGGCCCATGGACAGCCGACAGTTTACAACCTAACCGCAGCCTCAACCTCAGGACTTCCCAATCTCCTTACCATCCATGGACTCCTTGGCCGCGAAGCGAAGGTCCGGCATCTGGCCTCAGCCGCCTTCTGGCAAGGCCAGATACGCGAGTGGATGCAGCTTAGGGCCGCGCGTAAAACGAACCATATCGTCTCGATCTCCCCCTACGTCGACCATTACCTCAAGGGACGAACCCAAGCCCAGATCTGGAGCATTCCCAATCCCATCGACGACACCTTCTTCAACCTCCCGCCGATGCTGCCCGCAGCCACGCCGCTCCGTTTGCTGTGCATCGGCACCGTCTCCATCAGGAAAAACCAGCAGCTGATCGTCGAGGCCTGTTCGATTCTGAAAAGAACCCAAATCAACTTCCAGTGCCGGATCGTCGGCGTCGTGGAACCTTCGGTCAGGTCCATCATCGTGCAACGGATCGCCGACCATGGTTTGGCGGCGTCCGTGGAGCTGACGGGACCAGTCAGCAAGGACCGCGTTTTCGAGTCTTACACTTGGGCCAATGCAGTTCTTCTTCCATCCAAGGAGGAGACCGCTCCTCTCTCGATCATCCAAGCGATGGCGGCAGGCCGACCGGCCTTTGGCGCGGATGCCGCCGGAACCCCCCTCCTTCTTGAGCAGGGACGTTGGGGAACGCTCTTCAACGGATCGGACCCGGCCCATCTGGCCTCGGTTCTTCAGGACTACGCCTCATCGCCGGGGCCAGTCCTTGAAAAGGCGGCGAAGGCCCGTGCATTCGCGGAAACCCAGTTTCGCCAATCATCGGTGGTCGAGCGCACCCTAGATCTCTACCGCACGGTTTTGGGAGAACGAAAACCCTCGGCGTAGTCCCACCTGAATAACCGCTGCGCGATGCGTTTCTCCATCATCACCCCCAGTTTCCGGAACTCGGACTGGCTAAGACTTTGTGTCGCTTCCGTGGCGGATCAAGCAGTCGATCACGAGCACTTGGTCCATGATGCCGAATCGGATGATGGCACGCTCGACTGGCTCCCGTCGGATACCCGAGTCGACGCTCGGATCGAAAAAGACGGCGGTATGTATGATGCCATCAATCGAGGATTCAAGCGGGCGAAGGGCGACATCTTGGCATGGCTCAACTGCGATGAGCAGTATCTCCCGGGGACTCTCTCAGCCGTCGAGGACTGGTTCCGCGCCCACCCTGATACCGAAATGCTGTTCGCGGACGCGATCATCGTCGACGCGGCAGGTCGCTATTTGTTTCACCGGAAGATCGCCCCCCCCCGTTCACTCCACACCCGCCTGTGTCACTTGGCGTCCTTGAGTTGCGCGATGTTCATCCGGCGGGAGGTCATTCATGACCGACACCTTTTTCTCGATCCCACGTTCCGCTGTGCTGGCGACGCCGAATGGATGCTTCGAGTCCTGGATGCCGGAGTCAGGATGGGTTCCATGCGCAGGTTTGCTTCCGTATTTGTCAACTCCGGCAAAAATCTAAGCCTGAATCCAGAAGCCGTGCGGGAAAGCGAGATCCTCCGTTCGTCCCTGCCAAGGTGGATTCGTCGCCTCAAACCTTTGGTTGCCGCCCAACATCGCCTCCGACGCGCATTCAATGGCCACTACCGCCAGAAGCCGTTCACCTTTGCGGCATTTTCCTTGAAAAGCCCGGACTGCCGTATGCTCCAGCGCGTGGATCATCCGACGGCGATCTGGAAATGGTAGCCCATTGCAGCGATCTCGGTTCACGGATCGCCCCGCCCCGCCGACGCCATTTCCGTTGAAGCATGTGGAATCGACCGGCGCTGCTTCGCTTTCAACGGTAAGCGTGACGCGGAGCGCCCCTGTTAGGGTGGCGTCATAGATGTCATAGCGTAGGACTATGACATCTATGACGGGGCCGGAGCTGTTGAAGAGGGATGCGCTGGGCCGGGTGAGGACACCGGCGGCCAAGCGCGGGGAGATCCTGGACGAGTTTGAACGGAGCGGGGTAAGCGGGGCGGAGTTCGCGGAGCTGGTGGGGATCAAATATCCGACGTTGGCGAGCTGGATTCAGAGAAGGCGGCGGGAACGCAGGACGCATGGCCGGAAAGGTTCGGCCATGCCGGACCGGGGGATGCGGTTCCTGGAGGCGGTGGTGGAGAGGGCGGAGGCGGGTCCGGTTCCTCTGGAGTTGGAGCTGCCGGGCGGGGCTCGGCTGCGGATCACCGATGCCGGCCAGGTGCCTCTGGCGGTGCAACTGGTCCGCAGTCTGGCGTCATGCTGAGCTTCGCGGGGAGCCTGAAGGTGTTCGTGACGGTGGAGCCGTGCGACATGCGCAAGGGGTTCAACGGGCTCCACGCGCTGGTGACGGAGAAGCTGGGAGAAGACCCGAAGGCGGGCGCGCTTTTCGTGTTCACGAACCGACGGCGCACCCGGCTGAAGATCTTGTTCTGGGACCGGACGGGGCTCTGGGTCTGCACGAAACGGCTGGAGGAAGGAACGTTCTCCTGGCCGCAGGGAACGGACGCGGGCGCGGCGAAGCTGAAGCTCACGCCGGAGGCGCTCCCGCTGTTGACCGACGGGGTGGACCTGCGCGGACCGAAGCTGCGGCCGTGGTATCAACGCGGCGGAGATGAATAAACCGCCTCCCGGTTCGATCAGTTGGCGCGACACCGCATGACGCCGCGCGAAGCCGAACTCACCCGCCAGTTGGAGGCCGTCCTCCGGGAGAACGCGCTCCTGCGGCAGAAGATCGACCTGCTCGTCCGCCGCGTCTTCGGCTCGACCAGCGAGCGGCTTTCGCCAGACCAACTGGAACTGCTCGCGCTGGCCGAGACCGCGCCCGTGGCCACGGCCCCCATCGCCGAGAAGCCCGTTCTTCAAAGCGGTTCCCGGGAGCCGAAGGACCGCGCCCCGCGCCTGCCCGAGCATCTGCCCGTCGTCGAGGAAGTCCTCGAACCGGAGCCGGTGAAAGCCGCGCCCGGAGAGTGGCGACGCATCGGCGAGGAAGTCAGCGAACAGCTCGACTACGAACCGGGCCGTTT
>CBFGQE010000325.1:0-4290 GCA_965650815.1 uncultured bacterium | reverse complement strand
TTGTCATACCAGTCGCTGATCCAGACCGCGCCGTCGGGCCCGACCCATTGCGTCGTGGGGCGGAACCAACCGTCGTTCGCGCGGACGAGATCCTTCCAGTGCGACGCGGTGAAGCTGGAGCCCTTGGGCGCGAGCGTGTCGGTGTGGACGGAATTGTCGTGGATGTTGCCCATCAGGATGCGGCCCTTCCACTCGGCCGGGAACTGGTCGCCCTGATAGACCTGCACGCCGCAATAGGCCGCCATGTGATGACGGTGATCGACGATGGAGGGCAGAAGCTCGTAGGCGTAGGGGAACGCCGGTTGGCCAGCCTGCCGCGTGTAGAGCCCGCCGGGCACGAGGTGGAACAAGTGGTCGATGACGCAGGCGCTGACGAAGGCGTTGCCGCGCGCGTCGAAATCCACGCCCCAGGGATTGCTCGTGCCGTCGGCAAAGATCTCGAAGCGCTTCGTCCGCGTGTTCAGCCGCGCCACGGCGGCATTCATGCGGATGCCGTCGTCGGAGGGATCGTCGGGGTTCTTCACCATCGAGTAGGTGAAAACGCCGTGGGTCATGTAGAGGTCGCCTTCCGGGCCCCAGTTGAATCCGTTGAGCAGCTCGTGCCGGTCTTCCAGGCCGAAGCCGGTCATCACCTTAACCGTCTTGTCCGCGCGGTCGTCGCCGTCGGTGTCGGACAGGTGTAGCAGGTCGGGCGCTTGGCCGACATAGACGCCGTCGTCGCCCCAAAGAATGCCGGTGGCGAGGCTGAGCCCATCGGCCCAGACATGGATCTTGTCGGCCACGCCGTCGCCGTCGGTGTCCTCCAGGACCTTGATACGGTCGCGGCCTTTCTCGCCGGGTTTGGCGCCTTCGGGATACTCGTAGAGCTCCAGCACCCAGAGGCGGCCGCGCGGATCGAAGGTCATGGCCACAGGGTTCACCACCATCGGTTCGGCGGCGAAGATGCGGGCCTCGAAGCCTTCGGGCAGGGTGAACTTCTTCTGTGCTTCCGCGGGCGACAAAGCGGGGGTGCTGGCCGCGGCGTGCTGGCCGCTCACCTGCCGACCGGACGGCAGATTAGTGTAGATGGGAAAGTCGTAGGACCGCGCACGGAAGTCCGGGGCGGCGGCGACAAGCTGGCCAGCGGCGGCACAGCCGAGGGCGACAAGGAAGGAGCGCGGCAGAGGCGTCATAGGTCAGGGCGTTGTCCCGAGTGGAGCGGGACCACGTCCTGGACGCAATGGCCGGAATGGGTGTTCAACCCGGGAATCGGGGAAACATCGAACGTTCAACGCTGAACGCCCAACGCCGCGGGAACGCCGGTGTCGCGCCGACATGGGCGCGCTTCCAGACGGAGGACGCCCGGGCAAGCGCGACGCTTGCGACACGGCCGACGGGACGTCGGCGCTACCAAGGCTCGGCGGGAGCCTTGGTTCTAGCTGTTCTCCTTTCCAATCGGTCTTTGGCCATGTGCGCCCTGCGGCTCCTTTCGCGCTCCTTGACCGCCCCCCGGTCGCAGGCCCCATCATCCGCGCGTCATGGTTCGTTCGTTCGCCTACACCACGCAGGGCCGCCTGCATTCCAGGGACATCGAGATGTTCCTGATGCCGACGCTGCTGGCGGACACGAACCTCTTCCTCTGGGTCGATCTCGAAGACCCCACGCCGGAGGAGACGAAGTTCATCCTGGAGGACGTCTTCCGCTTCCATCCGCTCTCCATCGAGGACTGCGTCATGGTGAGCCCGTCGCCCAAGGTGGAGGAATACAGCCCGAAGGAGGGCGACCGGTTCTCGCCCTACCTCTTCATGGTGATCCATGCCGTGGATTACCACCGGAAGGACGGCGTCTTTGGCACGAGCGAGCTGAACTTCTTCCTCGGGAAAAACTTCCTCGTGACCTTCCACGAGAAGCCGCTGCGCTCCGTCCACACCGTGGAGGAGAACTGCGTGAAGGGCACGCAGCACATCGCCCGCGCGCCCGACCGCGTCGCCCACAGCCTGTTGGACGCGATCGTGGAAAACTACAAACCCGCGCTGGACGAGCTGTCGGTCGAGATTGGCGAGCTGGAGCAACTCGCGTTGACCAATCCCACCAAGGACACGCTGAACAAGATCCTCCAGGTGAAGAAGGAAGTGCTGCACCTCAAACAGATCATCGGGCCGCAGCGGGAGGTGCTGGCGCGGTTCGCCCGGGGCGAGTTCAAGATGATCCGCGCGCACCTGGTGCCCTACTACCGCAACGTCTATGACGGCCTTTTCCACATCTCGGAACTGGCCCAGAGCTACACTGACTCGCTGACGGGCATCCTCCAGGTGTATCTCAACATGTCGTCGAACCAGACGGGCGAAGTGGTGAAGCTGCTCACGCTCATCACGCTCATCACCACGCCCATGATGATGATCGGCACGTGGTATGGGATGAACTTCGACGGCATGGACGAGCTGCATTGGAAGCACGGCTACGGCGTGGCCGCCGCCATCTCCGTCGTCTCCACGTTCGTGGTGTATTGGTGGTTCAAACGGAAGAAATGGCTCTGAAGTCCAACGCGGAACGGGGAAGGCGGAACGCGGAACTGCCCGCGTCATCCGCTGCTTTCCGCTCTCCGCTTTCCGTCTTTCGCATTCCCATTTCCGCGCTCCAAGTTCCGCGTTCCGCGTCCCCCCGCCATGCCCGCCAAGCCTAGCTTCCTGGACCGCGTGCTCGGCCGCATCGGCCGGCTCGATCCGCAGGGCCTCCAGACGGTGGTCGAGCGGCTCGCGCGCGAGCGCAGCTTCCTGGAGATGCTGTTCGACACCATCGAGGACGGCGTGCTCGTGGTCGATGAACAGGGGCGCGTGGTCTATTTCAACCAGGGCGCGGAACGGCTGCTGAATCTCCCGGGCGAGAACGTCGAGGGCCAGCCCATCACCCGCTTTCTGCCGGAGCTGGATTGGCAGCACCTGTCCAAGCTGGACACCAAGGGCGGCGGGCGCGTGGCCCGGCTGGAATTCGAGATCAGCTATCCGCAGAAGCGCTTCGTCCGCCTCTACGCCGCGCCGCTCGACGGCGAGGCCATCGGCAGCTCCGGTCTGGCGTTGATCCTGCACGACGCCACCGAGGCCCGGCAGCAGACCTTCGAGGCCATCGAGAGCGAACGCATCCAGGCTCTCACCCTGCTCGCCGCCAGCGTGGCCCACGAGATCGGCAATCCGCTCAACGCCCTCCACATCCATCTCCAGCTCATGTCCCGCGAGAGCCGGAAGCTCCGCCAGATCCTCGCCGAGCCGCCGCCCCCAGCCCCGCGCGGCCGCAAGGGCGCCGTTCCCGCACAGGACACGGCCGAGATGCTCGACAAGTTCGACCAGTATCTGGACGTGGCGAAGGGGGAGATCACCCGGCTGGACTACATCATCACCCAGTTCCTCCAGGCCATCCGCCCGACCAAGCCGAAGATCCAGCCCGCCTCGCTGAACGACGTCGTCGCCGAAACATTGGAACTGCTCCGGCCCGAGCTGGAGAACCGCGGCATCGCCGTCCGCAACAAGTGCGCCCGACGCCTCTCGCTCGCGCCCATCGATCCCGGCCAGATCAAGCAGGCGCTGGTCAACCTGGCCAAGAACGCCATGCAGGCCATGACCAAGGGCGGCACGCTGACGATGGAGACGGGCGAGACCGACGAGGCCGTCTGGGTCAGCGTCGTCGATACCGGCGGCGGCATTCCGCAGGAGCAGATCAACCGCATCTTCGAGCCCTTCTACACCACCAAGCAGAAGGGCTCCGGGCTCGGCCTGATGATCGTGCAGCGCATTCTCCGCGAGCACGGCGGCCGGGTGGAACTGGAGAGCAACCTCGGCCAGGGCACGCTCTTCCGGCTCTGGTTCCCTTTGGCCGAACCCAAGCCGAAGCTGCTGCAAAGCCCCGCTCCGTAGGTCCGATTCCGAGAGCCACGGGATGGAGCCGCCGCTCCCCATGACCGGCCAGCGAGCACCCCATATCGGAAGCAAGGGGTTCGCGCACGGGAGATCGCTCCGAGCTTCCATGCACCGACTGCTCCGGCGGGATGGTGCCGGAAAGCACCGCCAAAGCGGACACTTCATGCCAAGTTTTCATCCATTCCAGGCGCACGTGTCGGGCCGGGGAATTTTTGAATACCGCCCCGTGGTTCGGGTTCAGACACCTTGCTGTCCCCGCCTCTTGGACTAGCTTTTCCACGACCTTGAAAAAGGGACACTCATAGTCTGTTGAGTCGTGGAGAGCGGGCCTCATAACATCTGGAACGTCCGCAGTGGAATGAATCGTTCCGGACAGTTCGAATCCTTGTGCATTCTGTTG
>CBFGQE010000324.1:0-4291 GCA_965650815.1 uncultured bacterium | reverse complement strand
CCGGTCCCGCGGCCACGAGCTTGGCGGCCAGCTTGGGACCGTCGCCCGACTCCCGCCGCTCCAGCACCAGCAGCCCATTCGCGGACAGCAACGCGCCGAGCCGGACAAGATCGCCTCCAGAACCCAGGTTGAGCCGCTGCTCCTTCAACACCGCACCGATCCGGTCGCGTTCCAGCAGCTCGACTTCGTCGCGGGACGAGAGGACGACCGTGAGTTGGTCGGCGATTTCGCGGAGGCGGTCGTCCGTCGCGACGAGGCCTAGCTTGGGCGTGGCGCCGATGACCGGAATCCATGCCAGGAGAAAGAGCATGGCGAACAACGGACGAGTGAGACGATGCCGATGGACTCGCGGCTTCGGGATGACGCGTGGGGCAGGATTGCTCATGGCTCGGGCGGGAAGGATTCCGTTTCGCGGGATTTGCGTCGTTGCGGTTCCGTCAGGTTGGCTTCAGCCGTCGCAAGCGCCTCTGGATCTCCACCGCCCCACCGGTCCGCGAGCCGAAACAAGGTCGCCGCCTGGAACCAATCTCCGGCAAACTGGTAGCGCCGTCCCAGAGCCACGGCGGCTTCGGGCTTCCGCCCATCCCCGACGGCGATGAAGAGGGCCAGAAGTTCGGCGAGATCCCGCAGCTCCGGGGTGTCCTGTTGTTTCGCATTTCCTGCCGGATCGACCAGGTCCCGGCCCACGCTGCGGGTCCGATGGCTGAAGTAGCTCCAGCGGGCGGCTTCAAGCAGGTTCCGCTCGACGCCGTGTCCGTGGAGATACCGGTCGGCCAAATGGCGATAGGATTCCGCGTTGCCCGCGCGGGCCGCGCGGAGCAGGAGGTTCTGGGGAGATTCCTCCGCGGTTCTCGGCTCACCGATGCCGGAACTGTAGAGCAGAGCCAAGGCCGCATGCGCGCCGCTGTGGCCCTCGTCCGAAGCGAGACGCAGCAGTCGGAGCCCTCGGGCGAGGTCCAGAGGCGGAAAGCGCCCCCCGACCCAGCGGTCGTTCTCCGAGGTGAAACCCATTTCAAGGAAGCCGATTTCATGGCGGGCGACTTGCTCCGCCGCCGGCGGATACCCGTTGGTCGCGGCCTGCACCAGGAGATGCCAGCCGTTGCTCCGGACCGAGAACGGCTTGGAATAGTCGCTGAAAGCGGCCTCGCCCAATTCCAGAAGCGCGGGGGCGAACCCTTGCCGGGCGGCGGTGGCCAGATGGTTCGAGGCATCGACCGGGCGGCTCCGGAACCAACGCTTCCACAAGATGAACCGGGCCGGTCCGCTGCCGGTGTCGGCCATGCGCTGGAGCGCGCCGTCGGAGCGTCCTTCCCACTCTTTCCGGTTCTCCGAGGGCCAGATCTTTCGCCAGTCTTCGTTGGTCGAAAGATCCTGCGCCGACACAGTGCGCGAAGAGGCGATCCATCCCAGCAGGAGCACGCCGAGCAGGGAGCGAAGGTTCATTGAGGCCTCCTTGGCTGGAGTTTCAGACGATGGAGATACATAAGGAGGTCTGGATCGAGGAACGTCTCGGCGACTGGGGCGTCCCGCACATCATCGGGGGTCAAACCCAGGGCGGGCAGGTAGACCCGGGCGAGCCTTCGATGCTGGGCTTCCGCGAACAGCGGCAACCACTCCGGCCACACCAGTTGCCCATCGTGGTTCGTGTCGTAGCGACCACAGTCCATCTGGCCGAACATCGCCTGGCACAGGATCGTGGTCCGTTCGAGGGACGGGCCGTTCGTCGTGGAACCGCCCAAGTGGGCGAAGAAGCCCCGGGCCAACAGACCGACCGCGTTCCAGAACGCGTCGCGTTCTTGGTCGGCGATGGAGCCGTTTTGATCGAAGTCGAAGTAGCCGATCTCCTCCAGGTCCAGGGCGTTGTTCCGGTTCGTGTCGATCTGCCCCCAGACGAGGTTGAGCAGGTTCGGCTCCGTCGCGAGCACGGCTCGCCCGGACGGGCCCAGACGCCCGTCCACATCGGCGGCGCTGGAGCGCAGCATCGTGTCCAGGGCGCTTCGGTCCTGGATGGCCTGCGCCGTCACCGAGGCGATCAACGGCTCGGCGGATTGCAGCAGTTCCGCTGCCCGAACGACAAAGAAGCCGGGGCCGGTGGGCCGACCGGAGAACGAAGGATAGAAAAAGAGCGAGTCGTCGCCGACCAGCGGCTCCACCGCGAGCCCGGGTTCGGCCCCGAGCCGGATCCAGAAGGTCAGCGGATGCCAGACGCCGGGGATCAGCACCTCGACCTGCGCGGCCTTTCCGCCATCGAAGAGGATGGGGCCGGTGATCAACCGGTTTCCCAGAAGGCAGAGACGAGCTTCAGGTTCGAGATGCGGCAGGAGAATTGTTCGGTCGCCCCCGGCCTTGGACGCAAGGCTTCGGGTGTTCCAGCGGTTTCCCTGCCCGACCAAGACAGGATCTTTCCCGTTGGCTCCGAACCACCAGATGTGGGCATGGTCGTTGTCCCGGGGAGATTCCGGCCCCTCTTTCATGAGGCTGCCGGTCGGGAAGTTCTCCACGGTCTTGTGGGAGTCACTCCAAGGCACCTGGGTTCCGCCGTTGCGTTGCAGGTCGAAGAGGCGGTCGTTGACGATCGCCCACGCTCCATCAGGATGGTTCTCGATCAGTTGGAGCCCAAGCCAGGAAGGCTGGCGATCCAGATCGTTCACCGCCGGTTGTCGGCGCGTGCTGGCCACGACGTCGAAGCGGGCGAGCTCTTCCGTGGACTCCACCAGTGTCTCGCTGTCATGGAAAAAAATGCGCCCGCCAACCTGTCCGACCCGGGCGTTCCCCAACGGGGACCGGACCATCGTGAAGCGCCCCGTGGATCGATCAAGCACCACCACGTTCTCTCCGAGGACGATCAACGCCTTCGTTTCCCCCACCGCGAACCGGGACGGCTCCACCAAGGGTCGCCCCGAGACCAGTGCGGCGGGCACGACGTGGTGGATGAACCGGTCCGTCTGCGGGTCGAACTCGGAGAGAAACACGGTTTCGCCGTCTGTGGTTTCGCCTTGGCCCATCACCCAAAGCCGGCCAGCGCCCCAGCGCAGACCCGTAACCGTGGCGAAGCGCAGGGGCGGTTCGCACCGGAAATGCCGGGAACGGAGGTGTCCATCGGGGCCCGCCGGACGGATGCGTGGCGCCTCGGGCACATTGAAGAGCCGGAGCGAAGCGAGCACCTCGGGGAATCGTGGAGCCGCCAAACCTTCAAGCTGGGTCCACGGAGGCTGCGTGCCCACTCCGGTGCGCATCTCCAGACCGGAGACCAGTCGCCGCAGCGCGGCGACGTCGTTCGTGCGGGTGGCGGCTTCGGGAAGGAGCAGCACCAGCTTCAACGCGCCCAGGAGTTGCGCCTGTTCCTCTTTCGGGGACATGGCCACCCCCGCCGTCCAGTCTCCGATCTCCCGTGAGGTCGGGAACCGTCGCCGGGCCAGACTCGCACGCCATCGTTCCGCTCGCCGGGCGGATGGAAACTGATAGGCGGGCCGTCCCAACACGAAGGCGTGCTCGGCGGTTTGCCGGTCGATCCGACCCAGCACCTCCCTCAGCCGCGAGACCCAGTTTGTCTCCAGCCTCGCTCGGACCGGACCGGCCAAGACCAGGATCTCGGAGCCCCAGCGGTCTTCGAAATCCTGAAGGAAGCGGGTGCGAAACCCACCGCTCACAAGCACCGCCTCCTCGCGGAGGAAGAAGTCCGCCGCTTGTTGGCAGGCGTTTTCCGTGGCGACGTCGTTAGTCGCCCGGTTCAGCGCGATGAGTCGACGCTGGGCCGCGATCTGCAGGGCCAGCATCGCCTGGAAGTCCTTCCAGAGCTTGTCCGAGCGTTCCCGCGCCGGCCACGTCCAGCCGCACAGCTCGGGGGTCCATTCCCACCAGGACAACCGGTTCTCCGCTTCGTCGGGAGGCGGCCCGTATAGCGGTTCGACACTGGCGGGAAACGAGTGGATCCAGTGTTGGAGGGCCAGCCCATCCTCCGGCGTCTCGTAGAAGAGCGGGCCATGCTTCGCCAATGCCTTCGGGATCGACGGCGCAATTCCTGGGGGCGCGTTGGCGGGTGTGCCGAAGGGATCGGGTTGGGCTTCCCGATGGGGTTGCGACGCGACGATGTAGTCGGCGGTGAAGGCCCGGAGCGCGCCACGAAGCTCCCGGAGCGGCCGCTCGGCGCCGGCGCGGAGTTCGGCGCACAGATACGCCTTCAAGAGGAAGCGGCCCAGGGTCTCCAGCACCGTCGCGGCGAGGGGCTCGTCCGGGATCGAGGCGTCGGCGGCGCGGCGTTGGAAGTCCCGGAGAAGATGGGCCGTCTCCA
>CBFGQE010000323.1:0-4297 GCA_965650815.1 uncultured bacterium | reverse complement strand
GCGGAAGAGTTTCGTCGTTCGCTGGCTGCGGCGAAGTAAACGCCGATCAACGGCTTTGCGGTCCGAGGAGGAATGCGGGTTGAGAGAGCGGGCCAATGGCATGACGGCTCGTGCTCGCATGTCGCACGGGGGAAGCAAGGTTGATCCCGCTCAATACACATCCCGCTGATACCGTTTCTCGGCCTTCAGCTTCTTGATGTAGTCGGCGGCCTGCTCGGGCGTCTTTCCGCCGGCGCGTTCCACGACCTGGTGCAGGGCGAGATCGACGTCCTTGGCCATGCGGCTGGCGTCGCCGCAGACGTGGAAGCTGCCGCCGTCTTCCAGCCAGGCGAACAGCTCCTTCGCATTCTCCAGCATCCGTTGCTGGACATAGACCTTCTCCGCCTGATCGCGGGACCACGCGAGGTCGAGGCGCTGGAGGAAGCCGTCCTTCTGGAAGGTTTCCAGCTCCTCGCGGTAGAGGAAATCGGTGGACGATTTCTGGTCGCCAAAGAAGAGCCAGTTGCGGCCCTTGGCACCGGTGGCGCGGCGTTCTTCCAAGTAGGCACGGAACGGCGCGATGCCGGTGCCGGGGCCGCACATGATGAGCGGCTTGTCGCCGGTCGGCGGGCGGAACGCGGCGTTCTCATGCACGAAGACCGGGACGGCGGAAGTGCTGGCGCGTTCGGCCAGGAACGTGGAGCAGACGCCGCCGCGTTTGCGGCCATGGGTTTCGTAGCGCACGACGCCGACGGTCAGGTGGACTTGGCCGGGATGCGCCTTGGGACTGGAGGAGATGGAGTAGAGGCGCGATTGGAGCTTCTTCAGCAACGCGATGAACTCGGCGGCGGAGAACTTAGCCGCCGGATGACCAAGCAGGAGGTCGATGATTTCGCGGCCGTAGAGAAACTTGCCGAGCGTGCCGTTGGCGTCGGCGGACAGCAGCGCCTTCAGCGCTTCGTCGCCGGACTTGTCGGCCACGGCTTTGAGGAAGGGCTGGGGAATGCGGTTGATGTCGTAGTGGCCGATGAGCGCGTCGCGCAGCGCCACGGCCGCGCCGTCCTTGCCGGGCACGGCGTCGTCGGGCTTCGCGCCGAGGGCGCTGATGATCTCTTCGGCGAGCAGCGGATCGTTGGTCGGGAACACGCCGAGAGCGTCGCCGGCCTCGTAGCGGAGGTCGGAACCGGTGAGGTCGATCTCAAAGTGGCGGACGTCCTTGCCGGAGCCGGGGGCGTTGAGCGTGCGGTTGGTGACGAGCTTCGCGGGGAAGGGATTCTTCTTGGAAAATTTTGGCTCGGCGGGTTCGGCTTCGATGGACGAGGACGAAGAGGGGGAGGAAGACGAGGAGGCGGAGCCGGCGGCTTGGGCCAGTGCGGGCACGGCGGTGGTGAGCCACTTGCTGAACGGCTCCTCGTAGTCCACGTCGCAATCGACACGCGGCGACACGCTCTTTGCTCCGAGCGCGGCGAGCTTAGTGTCCACGTCTTTGCCGAACTGGCAGAACTTCGGGTAGTTCGAGTCGCCCAGCGACAACACGCTGAAGCGCGTCTGCTCCAGCTTCGGCGCGGAGCCGCCGGAGAGGAATTCCCAGAAGCCTTTGGCATTGTCGGGAGGTTCGCCGTCGCCGTAGGTGCTGGTGACGATGAGGAGGTTCCGCTCGGACGCGAGCTGCGCGGTGGGATACTTGGCGAGGTCGTGCAGCGTCGGCGCGAAGCCGTGTTTGCCCGCTTCCTTCGCGACGGTCTTGGCGAGCTTCTCCGCCGTGCCGGTCTGCGAACCGAAAAGAATGGTCAATGGTTCCAGCGGTTTGGCGGCCGATGATGTAATGGCTCCGGCTCCGGGCACGGTGGTGAAGGAGTAGAGTCCGGCGAGGAAGCCGTTGAGATAGGCGCGCTGCTCCGGCGTGAACGGCGCGTTCTCGGGCAGGACGGGGATGACGGTGACGGGCTGGCTCATGGCTGGGAAGCAGTGGGGAAAGGGAGCGGGGGAGCGGGAGAGTGCGGCGAGTCGGAAGGAGTAGCCGCCGACGTAAGGAGGCGGACCGCGGGGATGGGCGAGAAGTCCGATGTGATCCGTAGTGGTGGCGTGCGATCAGGCGCTCTCCGCCTCGTCACCTCGGCGGCTACGAGGGTGGTGCTCATTCGCTGAACATCTCCTGGAGCTGCTTCACGTCGAAGCGGCGGGTGAATTCGGCGAAGCTTTCGCCGGGGTTGCGCTTGGCTTGATAGACGGACAGCACCTTTTCCATCAGTTGCGGAATCTCGGTAAAGGGCAGGTTGCTGAAGACCTGTTTCGCCACGGCCTGCTGGTGACCGAATCCGCCGCCGAAGACGATGTTGTAGCCCTCGACCGTGTCCTTGCCCGACGGCACGCGCACGGCCTGCATCCCGATGTCGCCCATGTAGTGCTGGGCGCAGGAGTTCGGGCAGCCGGTGAGATGGATGTTCAACGGCTGATCGAGCTGGAACCGTTTGTTGAGGTGATGGCCGAGGGTGATGGCGTTGCCCTTGGTGTCGGCCCCGGAATACTTGCAGCCGTTGTTGCCGGTGCAGGCGACTAGGCCGCCGAGGATGTTCGTGGCCTCGTGATGGAAACCCATCCGCACGAGGTTGCGCTTGAGCGTCTCGACGAAACCATCGGCGACGTCGGGGATGATCAGGTTCTGCCACGGCGTGAGGCGGATCTGGCCGGAGCCGTAGTTCTCGGCGAGATCGGCGATGCGGCGCATCTGCTTCACGCTCATCAGGCCCACGGGAACGACGACGCCCACGTAGTTCTTGCCGGGTTGCGACTGGCGGAAAACACCGACGTGACCGTGGCGGATGGACGGGTGGCGCTGGGTGCATTGCTCCAGCGGCAGCCTCACCAACGGGAAAGCGAGGCGCTTCTGCACTTCGTCGAGGAACTTAGGCACGCCCCATTTGTCCACGAGGTATTTCAGGCGCGCCTTCTTGCGGTCGGTGCGGTCGCCATGATCGGCGAAGACGCGGAGGATGGCGGCGGCGATGGCGATGGATTCGGCCGGTTTCACCACGATGCCGGCGTCGCTGGCGAACTGCTTGTGGCCGGTGATGCCGCAGAGTTCGACGCGGAAATAGACGCCGGGTTCGAGGGTGACGGGGGAGCCGTCCTTGATCGAAGTGCCGCTAGTAGGACGAGCTGCCAGCTCGTCATCCGTAGAGCGGGCAGCCTGCCCGCTGAAATTTTGTCCAGGCAGGCTGCCTGGACTACTTGCCGGGCTGGCAGCCCGGCCTACTAGCTTCACCGCCATGAAACCGATGTCGTTGGTGTCGGCCACGGTGTCGATCGCCCCGCCGCCTTCAAAGGCGATGTTGAACTTGCGCGGCAGGTCGTAGAGGTCGCGGTTGTTCAGGATGTAGTGGTGCATCGCGTGGGCGAACGGGCGCACGTCGATGAACTCCTGGCGGTCGATGCCGGCGGTGGGCGAGGCGGTGACGTTGCGGACGTTGTCCGCGCCCGCGCCGCGCGCGGTCAGGCCGATCTGGCTGAGCTTGGTCAGGACGTTGACCGCGTCCTTGGGCGCGATCTCGCGGATCTGGAAGTTGGACCGTGTGGTGATGGCGGCTTTGCCCGGACCCCAGGCTTCGGCGATCTCGGCGAGGCCGCGCAATTGGAAGCTGGTCAGTTCCCCGGCCGGGATGCGGCAACGCAGCATGAACGACTGCTGGTTGGGCGCGACCCAGAAGAGGCCGTGGAAGCGGAAGCGGAAGTTGTGTTCGTCGTCGGGCGCCTTGTTCTCGGCG
This sequence comes from uncultured bacterium, assembly GCA_965650815.1. GTDB lineage: Bacteria > Verrucomicrobiota > Verrucomicrobiia > Limisphaerales > CANJSG01 > CANJSG01. Next base: position 554 of record CBFGQE010000323.1, on the reverse strand, counting down.
GCGTGGGCCATGAGCTTGTCCCAGCAATCGAGACCGTGCTCCTGGTGTTTCCAGAGCTCCTGTTTGCAGAGATCGCCGAGCGGGGTGCCGTGGACAGTTTCTTCCTGCGGTGCGGCGAGGTTGGGTCCGCCCTGGCCGGCATTGGCGGTGAACGCGCCGCCGGGCAGCACGCCGACGTAGGGATACATCTGGCGCTGCGCAACGCCGGCGAGCAGGCCGGAGAGATACTCCTTCTGCTCGGCGGTGAATTCGCCGGAGGGAGATTTGGGGAGAGTGGCGGTGCTCATACGGAGAAGGGGAAACGCTGAACTTCCAACGTCGAACGCTGAACGTCGAAGGGGGTGGAACAGGCGCCCCCGCCCGCAGAGTGGAAACTATTCAGAGGGAAGCCACAGATGGACACAGATGAACACAGATGGAATGAGCGGGGCCGTGTCTCTCGACCGCAGCTCATCTGTGTGAATCTGTGTTCATCCGTGGTTGAAGCAGAAGAACTCCGGGCGGGGGCGCCCGGAGAACGGTCACAGGCGGGGGCGCCTGTGCCGCTACGAGGG
>CBFGQE010000322.1:0-4314 GCA_965650815.1 uncultured bacterium | reverse complement strand
AGCGCGAAGAGGTCGCGGAGGAAGTTGTCCGGCGCGGTGTTCTCGTCGAGACGGCGGACGAGGTAGGCCATGGCGCTGTTGAAGTCGGCCGCCTTCACCATCGGCGCGTAGACGAGCAATCCGCCGGCGGCGGCGCGGACGGCGCGGGCCTGGTGGTTGGCCATGCCTTCCAGCATCTCGATCTCGACACGATCGGCCACGCCGTGGTGGTCGCGGAGTTCCAGCGCGAGGGCGACGTCGAAGAGGTTGTGGCTCGCGACGCCCACGCGGACGGCGGCGGTATTCTCCGGACGACAGGCGAACTCCAGCATCCGGCGATAGTTCGCGTCGGTCTCGGCCTTCGTCGCGTAGGGCGCGGGATGCCAGTCGTGCAGCTCGGCTTCGACCGTTTCCATGGCGAGATTCGCGCCTTTGACCAGGCGCACCTTGACCTCGGCGCCGCCGTTCGCGACGCGTTGGCGGGCCCAGTCGGTGAGCTGGCGCAGGGCGGCCCACGAGTCCGGCAAGTAGGCCTGGAGCACGATGCCGGCGCTGAGCGGCTTGAACTCCGGTTCGTCCAACGTGCGCTGGAACGCCGCCAGGGTGAGGGCGAGGTCGCGGTATTCCTCCATGTCGAGGTTCACGAATTTCCGCTCGGCCAATGCCACGCGGTAGAGCCGGCGCAGGCGGTGCTGGATCTCGTGCAACGTGCCGTCCCAGTCCACCAGGTTGATCTGGCTGAAGAGGGCCGAGATCTTCACCGAAATGTAGTCGATGCGGGGATTCGCCAAATGGCCGAGCACGGCTTCCAGCCGATGGCCGGCTTCCTCCTCGCCCAGCACGGCTTCACCGAGGTGGTTCACGTTCACCCGCGTGCCGTCGGCCTTGCGGGTGGAGAGGTAGCGCGCGAGCGGATCGGGTTCTCCGGGCAGGACGACCTTGGCGCTGTCGCGGCGGAGCTGTCGGTTCACGGCGGCCATGACTGGCGCGGGCACGAAGCGGGAGGCGAAGGTGCTGGCGCGGAGCAGAAGGCGGTCGGCGGCGGAGAGGTAGCCGGGCACGCCGTGGCGCGAGAGAACGTCGCGCAGGCGCTTCGCCTGAAGGGAGGGGAATCGGCTGCGGAAAACGCGGTCCACCATCTCCAGCGTGAAGGCCTTCCCCGCCGGATCGTCCATCATGCGGGCGAGGCGGGCGGCTTCGGTTTGTTCGGCGGCGGTGATCTGGGCGCGGGCGGCGGCCAGGAGTTTTTCGGCGCGGACGACGGCGCGTTGGGCGATCTCTTCCATCGTTTTATACCATCCACGCGGCGCGGCGACGCGTCTTGCACGTTCCCCGGACAGGCGCCGCCGAGTTTGCACAAAACGGACGGCCTGATTGACTCGCCGCCGTGTCCGACACCGCCACGCCCCGAGAGAAGGTCTTCGCCGCTGCGCCCGGTTTGGCGGTCACGGAGGCGCTCTTCGCGTCGCTGGACGATGTGGTCTTCTGCGTGAAGAACCGGGCGCTGCAATACGTGGCGGCCAACGACGCCTTCGTCCGCCGCGTCGGGGCGCGCAACCGTCAAGCCGTGCTCGGCTGCACCGCGCACGACCTTTTCCCAGCTCATCTCGCCGCCGGCTACGAACAGCAGGACCAGCACGTCTTCGCCACCGGCCAGGAGCTGAACGACCGCATGGAGATGATCACCCACGCCGACGGTTCCACCGGCTGGTATGTCGCGCGCAAGGTGCCGGTGCCCGACACGAAGGGCCGGATCATCGCCCTCGCCAGCATCTCCCACGACCTGCGCTCGCCGCTCGGCAGCGACGAGCGCTTCGGCCCGTTGGGCAAGGTCATCGACCGCATCCGCCGCGACTACGCCCAGCCGCTGCGCGTGAACGAGCTGGCGCGGGAAGCGGGCCTCTCGCTGGACCGGCTGGAGCGCGGGATGCGCTCCGTGCTGCGGATCTCGCCGAGGCAACTGCTGACCAAGACGCGGATCGAAGAGGCGGCGCGGGCGTTGCGCGAGAGCCGTCGCCCCATCGGAGAGATCGCGGCGGAATGCGGCTTCTACGACCAGGCGACCTTCTGCCGCCAGTTCCGCGCCGCGACCGGATTGACACCGGGGCAGTATCGGGCGGAGGCGTGAATCACGCGGGAGGCAGCGCCCGGCCTTCCGCTTCAGCGATGGGAGGCGGAGACCAGGCCGTGGAGCTCGCCCCGGGCGACGAGCACGCGGTGGATGACTTCGGCGAGGGCTTCTGGGGAGAAGGGCTTGAGGATCATTTCAGCGATGCCCGCTTCGCGCAGGTGGACCGGTTTCAGATCGGTGCCGTAGCCGGTCATGAGGATGACGACGAGGTCCGGCTGCACGAGCCGGGCGTCCATCGCCAGCTCGCAGCCGGTCATGGCGGGCATGCTGAAATCGGTCAGCAGCAGCCGGAAGTGGTCGGGGCGTTCGCGCAGGCGCTCCAGGGCGGCCCAAGGCGTGGACACGTATTCCGTGCTGTAGCCCTGGCGCTGGAGCATGAGCTGCACGGTGCGGGCCACGCCCGGCTCGTCGTCCACGATCAGGATGGCCTCGCCGTGGCCGGTGGGACTCAGCGGCGAAGCGACGTCGTGTCCCTCGGGCAACGGTTCGTTCGAGGCCTTCAGGTAGATGTCGAAGCGGGTCCCCTTCCCCGTCACGGTGGTCAGGGCGATGGCGCCGCCGTGGGATTCCACGATGCCGTGGACGACGGAAAGGCCGAGGCCGGTGCCTTCGCCCGCCGGTTTCGTCGTGTAGAAGGGCTCGAACATCCGCTCCAGGACGGCCGATTCGATGCCGCGCCCCGTGTCGCGCACGGTGATGCGGACATACGGGCCGGTCTCCAGACGTCCGGCCGCGAGCGGGATTCCGGTGGGCTCGGGCACGTCGGCCAGTTCGACCTCGATGCGTCCGGCCCGCGCTTCCAGGGCCTGCCAAGCATTGGTGCAGAGGTTCATCACCACCTGGTGGATCTCCGAGGCGGCGCAGCACACGGGGGCGACCTTGGCGGGCATCCGCCACTCGATCTCCACGCGGGCCGGGATGGAGGAGCGCAGGAGGTTCACGGCCTCGGTCACGATGGGCCGCAGATCGGTCACGCCGCGCAGGGCGTCGCGCTTGCGGCTGAAGGCGAGGATCTGCCGGACCACGTCGGCCGCGCGGTGGCAGGCGCGCAGCGACTCGTCGAGGAAAGTGGAGGCGGGATGGCCCGGCTCCAGTTCCGCCCGCGCCATGCTGGTGTTGCCGAGGATGACGCCGAGGAGGTTGTTGAAATCGTGGGCCACGCCCCCGGCGAGGGTGCCGAGGGCCTTCATCTTCTGCGCCTGCTGCAACTGGCCTTCCAGGCGCTTGGCCTCCTGCTCCGCCGCCACCTGCTCGGTGATGTCCTGGAACGAGGAGACCGCGCCATCGAGCTTCGCGCCGTCGGGCCCGAGGAGCGGCCGGCTATTGACCGAGATCCAGCAGCGTTCGCCGTCGCCGCGCTTCAGCCCGAGGACCACGCCGGATTGCGGCTGGCCGGTGCGCAGGGTCGTGTTCACCGGGAACTCCTCCGCCGAACACGGCCGCCCGTCCGGATGGATCGCGTCCATCCCCGGATGGAGGGTGGACCGGCCGACGAGCTGTTCGGCGGGCAGGCCGCAGATCTTTGCCGCCGCCGGATTCGCCTCGATGATCGTGCCGCGCGCGTCCACCACCACGATCCCTTCGGCCAAGGAGGAGAAGACCGCGCCGTGCAGCCGCTCCATCTCCGCCAAACGGTCGAAGCGTTCCTGCAAGGTCAGCGTCTGCGAGGCGATCTGTCGCCGCAGCAACCAGAGCCACAACGCCCCGCCGCCGAAGACCACCGCCACCACCACGCCCGCGACCGTGATGCGCTCGGCCGTCCAGAACGGCGGAGCCTTCGTCACCTCTAGATCCGCCGGGGAATTCAGGTAGAGCCGCAGGCTGAGAATCTTTCCGCCCCGATCGCGGCGGATGGAAAAGACGCCCCGCGCCCGGACCTCGTTGCCGGGCTTCAAGGCCAACGGTTCGGTGCCCGGACAGACCACCAGCACCATCGTGCCGTTCTGCTCCATCACCCAATTCTGCTGGTCCGTGGCCGGGATGATCCCGGCGACCCGCCCGGTCAGCTCCACGTAGTGGGAATCCACCAGCTGCTCGACGAGTTCCGCGATGCTGGCCCGGCGCGGTTCTGGCAACGGTCCGGTGCCGAGCTTCCACGACGCCGCCACCTTCAGCTCGGGCGTGAGCTTGTTCGGCACCGGTTCGCCTACCAGCTCCAGCACGTCGCCCGCGCAGCGCACGCGCACCGCGATGTGCTCCGCGCC
>CBFGQE010000321.1:0-4347 GCA_965650815.1 uncultured bacterium | reverse complement strand
GCCCGCGCCGACCAGTCCGGCGAAGCCGAGCACCTCCCCTGCCCTGAGCGTGAACGAGACGTCGCTGAACTTGCCGGGCGAACCGAGGTTCTCCACGCGCAGCACTTCGGCTCCCGGTTCTTGCTCCAAGTGACGAGGGTTCATCGCCGCCACTTTGCGCCCGACCATCTGGTGGATGACCTCGTCGGGGCTGGTCGTGGACGCGGGGCCGGTCCAGACATGGCGACCGTCGCGGAACACGGTCACGTGGTCGCACAGGCGGAATATCTCGTCCATGCGGTGCGACACGTAGATCACCGTGATGCCGCGCTCACGGAGCTGGCCGAGCAGCCCGAAGAGATGCTCGCTCTCGGCCACGGACAATGAGCTGGTCGGCTCGTCCATCACGATCACCCGCGCGTCCGTGCCCAACGCCGCCGCAATCTGGACGATCTGTTCCTGTCCCGTGGTCAGTTCTCCGATGGGCCGGTCCACGTCGATCTCGGCTCCGATCTCCGCGAGCATCTTCCGCGCGCGACGCCGCATTTCCCCTCGGTCCAGCCAACCGCCCCGTCCCGGCAATTCTCCCAGGCAAAGGTTCTCCGCGACGGTCAGGTTCGGGCAAAAGGCCAGTTCCTGATGGACCATCGCGATGCCCAGCCGCCGGGCTTTCAAGGGATCGGACGGTTCGATGCGTTGTCCGTCCAAACGGATCTCGCCCGCATCCGCCGTGTAAACTCCGGCCAGGATCTTGCCCAAGGTGCTCTTGCCCGCGCCATTTTCGCCCATCAACGCGTGGCAGCTCCCGCGCTCGACGGAGAAGCTGACACCATCCAGCGCTTGGACTCCGGGAAAGCCTTTGCGGACATCGATGAATTCAAGGAAGGGCATGGCGCGGCTGGGCTGCGGGTTGCGTTCGGGTGGACGCGCGGACCATTCCTCATCTCGTGCGCGAATTCCAGCCCTCGTTGCCTCCTCTTCAGCGGGGATCGAGGAAGCTCGTCACCGGACGGCCGTTCGCCGAGTCTCCGCTGCCATGTCCTGTCGCTGTTTCGCCCGTCTGCTTGGCCTGATCGCGTTCACTGCCGTTTCCGTTTTTGCGGCCGACACCCGTCTCGAACCCCGCGTGCTGGAGGGCGAGACCGGGTTGCACGATCCGTCGATGATCCTGAAGGAAGGCACGAACTACTTCCTCTTCGCCACCGGCCGGGGCATCGCCACCAAGTCGTCCTCGGATCTGATCCATTGGAAGAACGGCCCTGCCGTCTTCAATCCCCCGCCCGACTGGACCACCAACGCCGTGCCCGAATATCGCGGCCACACCTGGGCTCCCGACGTCATCAAGCTCGGCGACCGCTACCTGCTCTACTACTCCGTCTCCTCCTTCGGGAAACAGGTCTCCGCCATCGGTCTTGCCACCAGTCCGACGCTCGATCCCGCTTCGCCTGACCATCGCTGGACCGACCACGGCCCGGTCATCACCTCCAGCAAGGACACGCCCTTCAACGCCATCGATCCCGCCCTGTTCCTCGACCGCGACCAGCGTCTCTGGATGACTTGGGGCTCGTTCTGGAAAGGCATCTACCTGGTGGAACTCGACACCAAGACCGGCAAACGCCTCGCGCCCGACTCGCCGCTGCACCACCTCGCCTGGAGCCAGTCCATCGAAGCCCCCGCCATCCATCGTCGCGGCGACGACTACTTCCTCTTCGTGAACTGGGGCAAATGCTGCCAAGGCACCAACAGCACCTACGAAGTCCGCGTCGGCCGCGCCAAGACCGTGACCGGTCCCTACCTGGACCGCGACGGCGTCGATCTCGTGAAAGGCGGCGGCACGAAGTTCCTAGAAACCACCGGCCGATTCATCGGTCCCGGCCACGTCTCCGTCTTCACCCACGAAAACGCCGACTGGTTCAGCTACCACTACTACGACGGCGAACGCCGCGGCCGCTCCCAGCTCGCCTTGGCTCCGCTGTATTGGGACCAGCACGGCTGGCCCACGGTGAAGAAGCCCGAGACCCCGTAGCGGCGAACGGAAGTTCGCCGTTGTTTCCCCTTCTGCATCTTCCGCGTTTTCTGCGGTCCATCCTCCGCCCAAATCCCGCATTGGCGTCCGGCGACGGGCTTCCGTAGGCTCCGCCCATCTTGAAAGCAAAAGGCATCGTTTATCTCGTCGGAGCAGGCCCCGGTGACGCCGGATTGTTGACCGTCCGCGGCGCGGAGCTCATCGCGCGCGCCGATGTCCTCGTCTATGACGCGCTGGTCAATCCCGAGCTGCTCCGCCTCGCGCCCAAGACCGCCGAGGTCATCTACGGCGGCAAACGCGCCAAGGACCACGCCATCCCGCAGGAAGAGCTGAACCAGCTCCTGGTGAAGAAAGCCAAGGAGGGCAAGGTCGTCGTCCGACTCAAGGGCGGCGATCCCTACGTCTTCGGCCGTGGCGGAGAAGAAGCCGAGGAGATCGCCGCGGCGGGCATTCCCTTCGAGGTCGTGCCCGGCATTTCCTCCACCGTGGCCGCGCCGAACTACGCCGGCATTCCCGTCACGCACCGCGATTTCTGCTCCGCCTACACCGTCGTCACCGGGCACGAAGACCCGACCAAGGACGAATCGGCCATCGACTGGGCCGCGCTGGCCAAGACGCCGGGCACGAAGATCGTGCTCATGGGCGTGGAGCGCATCCGGCAGATCGCCGCGAAGTTTGTGGAGAACGGTCTCGGTGCCGAAACACCCGTTGCCATGGTCCGATGGGGAACCACCGGTCGGCAAAAGGCCATCACCGGCACCTTGGCGACCATCGCCGACGTGGTGGAGAAGACCGGCTTCACCGCGCCCGCCGTCACCATCATCGGCGGCGTGGTCGGCCTGCGGGACCGGCTGAACTGGTTCGAGCAGCGGCCGCTCTTCGGCCAGCGCGTGGTCGTGACACGCACCCGCGACCAGGCCAGCCAGCTTTCGCGGCAGTTGCTGGAACGCGGCGCGGAAGTGCTGGAGATCCCCACCATCAAGATCGCCCCGCCCGAGGAACGCATGGCCTTGGCCGAAGCCTTCGCCGAACTGGGCCAGATCGATTGGCTCGTCTTCACCAGCCCGAACGGCGTGACGTCGTTCTTCGAATACTACTTCAAGGTCCATGACGACATCCGCGCCCTCGGCTTCTGCCGCCTGGCCGCCGTCGGCCCCGCCACCGCCGCCAAGCTCAAGGAGCTGCGCTTGCGCGTGGATGCGATGCCCGAGGAATACGTCGCCGGTAAAGTCGCCGAAGCGATGGCCACCGTGGAGACGATGGAGAACCTCCGCGTCCTGATCCTCCGCGCCGAGGTGGCGAATCCCGAGCTGCCCAAGAAGCTGGAAGAGCTGGGCGCCATTGTGGACGACGTGGCCGTCTATCGGACCGTGCCCGAAACCGAGGACCAGAACGGCGCGGCCGCGAAGTTTGTCGAGGAAGGCGCGGATTGGGTGACCTTCACCAGCAGCTCCACCGTGGAGAACTTCCACGCCCGCTTCGACCTGCCCGCCATGCTGAAGAAGTTCCCCGGCCTGAAGACGCTCTCCATCGGTCCCGAGACCAGCAAGGCCCTCCACGCCCTCGGCCTCAAACCCACCGTCGAAGCCGATCCGCACAACATCGAGGGGATGGTCAAGGCGCTGGAGATGGCGTAAGCCTCAGCTATCTGACAGGTCACCGGAAAACGAGTTCCCCCTCGCGACAATCAAGAACTCAGTCCCAGCCCAAGCCGTCATCGTCCAATCCCAAGTCTTCTTTGACCACCCGGTAGAGGACCACGGCGTTCGTTGCCCGGTTGTCCTCAAAGGGCTGTTCCACCAGGTCCGTGTAGGCGGAAGTTTCAACCCACGCATTGGCGACATAAGTCCAATTCGTCGCGTCAAAGCTTCGCTGCAACGCATAGGGCTGTCCGCCGCCGTTGAGCGTAGCGACGACATTAAACTTTCCGTTGGAAAAGCTCGGGCGACTCAACCGAATGGGATCGCCTCCCACAGTGACCAATTGGGACCGCGTCCGGGAAACCGCTTCCGAGCGCACCTCCAAGCCATTGGTCTGCACGTGGATTCTGGCCCTGGTTTCCCAGCTAAGACCGAAGCGGGTTCCTCCCGGCAAAGTTCCGGCAGCGATCCGCAGGTGGTTGGAGGAGCCGTTCAAAGGGTGCGGCATGTCCCGGACTCCGCCGTTGATGTCATGAATGCCGATGAAGACGGAGTGCCCGGGATCGCCGCCGGCTTCGAACTCGAAGGCAAAGTCGTTCGAGACGTCCACGGATTGCAGTGCCGTCAGGTTCGACATCCCGAGATGCGGCGGCCAATCCGGCATTTCAAACTCGACCGTCCAGTTGGTCCCATGAGCCAACA
>CBFGQE010000320.1:0-4368 GCA_965650815.1 uncultured bacterium | reverse complement strand
CCCAAGGAAGTTCTTGCCCTCGGCGCGGCCGGTCCGGGAAATACCCGCGCCATCATGTCCATACCCGTCCTGTCCATCGCCGAGATGCGCGCCTGGGAAAACGCTTCCTGGGCCGCCAACGTCGCCGCCGACCGCGTCATCGCCCGCGTCGGCCAGCTCGTGGCCGAACGCGCCCTGTCGTTGACCAAGCCGGGAGACGCGATTCTCGTGCTCGCCGGCAAGGGCCACAACGGCGACGACGCCCGCGCCGCCGCCATGCAGATCAAGGACCGCCGGGTGCAGCGGATCGACTTCCGCCACTTCGAAGGCGGCCTGCTGGAGTTCCGCTCCCTCCAGGGACGGCCCGCGCTGGTCATCGACGGTCTCTTCGGCATCGGCCTGAACCGCGAGCTCGACGCGGAATGGAAGTCCGTCATCGACGACCTCAACGCGATGGATCTGCCGGTGTTGAGCATCGACGTGCCCAGCGGCTTGAACGCCGACACCGGCGCGAGATTCGGCACCGCCGTCCGCGCCACCGTCACCTTGACGCTGGCCGCGCCCAAGACCGGCCTCCTGATGACGCAGGCGTCGCCGTGGGTCGGCCACTTGGAAGTCGCGCCCGAGATCGGTCTCTTGCCGATGGACGACGGATTGTCCGGTGCGGCTCCGCAGCCCGAGCCCACGGAAGATCGTCCCGTGGCCGTGGCCGCGTGGGGCACGGAAGTGACCGTCGCCACCGTCTCGCGCAACGCCCGCTATCGGCTCGCTTCGACCACCGACCGCCAGCTTTGGGTGCGCCCCGGCGATTATCTCGGCTTCCCGCCGTCGCGCGACGTGTCGTCGCACAAGGGCACCTTCGGCCATCTGGCCATCGTGGCCGGCAGCCGGGGCTACCACGGCGCGGCGGTGTTGGCCGCGACCGGCGCGTTGCGGGCCCGGCCGGGTCTGGTTTCCGCCGTGGTGCCGGAATCGGTCTATGTGCCGGTGGCCTCGCAGCTCCAGGCGGCGATGGTCCATGCGTGGGAAGAGGTGCAGCGCTTGCCGGAATCCACCACCGCCATCCTCGCCGGTCCCGGCTTGGCCAATGCGTCCCGCCCCGCTGATCTCGTCGAGCACGTGCAGGTGCTCTGGGATTCCTCGCCGTTGCCGATGGTGGCGGATGCCAGCGCGCTCGATTTTCTGCCCGAAGCCCGGCCCCGCACCGAAGCCGTGCGCGTGCTCACGCCGCATCCCGGCGAAGCCGCGCGGCTCCTCGGCTGCACCGCCGCCGAAGTGCAGGCCGATCGTCCCGGCGCGCTGCGCAAACTCTCCGGCCGCTTCGGCGGTTGCTGGGTCATCCTGAAGGGCCACCGCACCCTCGTCGGCCGCAATACCGGCCCGATCCTCGTCAACAGCTCCGGCAATCCCGGCCTGGCCCAGGGCGGCAGCGGCGATCTGCTGGCCGGGTTCATCGGCGGTTTGCTGGCCCAGCCGCTCCTTCTCCAGGGCGACATCGCCCGGCTCCTTTCCTTCGCCGTCTGGGAACACGGCCAATCCGCCGACCGGCTGGCGAAGAAGTCCGCCAACTGGATCATCCGCGATCTCGCCGTCGAACTCGGGCGCGAAGTCGTCGCCGGTTGATCCGGCAACGGCGCGGGGCGGATCGGCGGGCTTTCAACCATGCGCAAGATCAACACCCACGAGCTGGAAGAAGTCTCCTGGACTTCGCCCAAGGGGAAGTTCGGCGGCTTCGGGAAGGAGATTTCCGAAGCGCTCGGACGCGACCCGGAATCGACCGACCTCCAAAAACGCCATCCGTTCGACGTCGAGCTGATGCGCATTCCGCCGGGCAAGTCCTCCTGCCCGTATCATTCCCACAGCGCACAGTGGGAATTCTTCCACGTCCTCGCCGGGCAAGGTGCCGTGCGCCATCAGGACGGCACCACGGCGGTCGGTCCGGGCGACGCCTTCCTCTTTCCGCCCGGCGAGCCGCACGAGTTGATCAATGACGGCACGGTGGATCTCCTCGTCTATGTCGTGGCCGACAACCCCATCGGCGAATCCTGCCATTACCCCGACAGCGGCAAATGGTTGGTGCGCTCCCCGGAGCGGCGGCTGATCCGGTCCAACGACCTGGACTACTACGACGGCGAGGAGTGAGGCGGCTTGGCTCCCGGTTTCCCGTCACGGGAAGTTCACCGGGGCGTCTCGGGTCCGTCTCGGGGCGGTGGCGGAATGGGTTCGTCGGACACGGCCGGTTGGACCGTGTTCGCCGAACGAATGAACACCTTGAACTACGTGGGCGGGCGAGTCCTCGCCCGGGGACAGTCGGCCGGAGCGTATCGCCTGCGCCTGGCGGAATCGACGGCCGACGTGCGGGCCGCCCAGGCGCTGCGCTTCATCGTCTTCAACCTGGAGATGAACGAGGGGCTGGAGTCTTCCTACGCCACGCTGCGGGACGAGGACCCTTTCGACGCGATCTGCGACCACCTGCTGGTGGAGGAAGAGGCGACGGGCGATGTGGTGGGGACGTATCGGCTGCAGACGGGGATGCGGGCGGCGGCGCACCGGGGCTTCTACAGCGCGCAGGAGTTCGATCTCTTCCCGTTGGAACCGCTCCGGCCGCAACTCGTGGAGCTGGGCCGCGCGTGCGTCCATGTGCGCCACCGGAACCTCGCGGTGCTGGCGCTCTTGTGGAAAGGCATCGCCGCTTATGCCCGCGAGCGGGGAGGACGCTACCTGATCGGATGCAGCTCCTTGTCCTCGACCGACGCGACGGTGGGGGCCTCGGCCTACTCGCACCTCATGCGGCGGCATCTGGTGGCGGAGGCGTTCCAGGTGGTGCCCCAGCCCGGTTGGGAATGTCCGCTGGACCGTCTGGCCGAAGAGACGCCGAAGATCCCCCGGCTGCTGACGGCGTATCTCTCCTTCGGCGCGAAGATCTGTGGCCGGCCGGCCATCGACCGCGAGTTCCGCACGATCGACTTCTTCACCCTGCTGGACCTCCAGGACCTGCCGGAAGAGACGGTCAACCGCTTCCTGAAATAGACGACCATGCTTCCGGGTGGACACCCCCGTCTGCTGCGCTGCTCCGACGCTCTGGGTGGCGTCGTCAGGGACACGGGCAGTCGGGGAGGCGGACGGGGCTGTCCGCCCGGAAGCGAGGAAACCCGTGCCGGATCGAAGGGTTCGCAGCATCCCGTTCGCGCGGCCACGAGGCTCGCCCGGTTCCTGCTGGTCTGCGCGGCGGCGCTTGCGGACTTCACCCTGCGCGTTTGGCCTACGGGTCCAGACAACAAGGTCCGGGCGCGGACACAATGGTGCCACCGCTGGGCGCGCCGGTTCGCAGTTTGCCTGCGGCTGGAGGTCACGGTGGAGGGCGACCCGCCCGCAGAGGGTCTGCTGGTCGCGAACCACGTCTCTTACCTCGACATCGTGGCGCTCGCGACGACCCGCCCGCTCGTCTTCGTCTCCAAGGCCGAGGTGCGTTCCTGGCCGGTGATCGGCTGGCTGACGCGTTGCGCCGGGACGCTCTTCCTGAAACGCGAGGCCAAGGCGGACGTCGCGCGCGTGGGACAAGGGTTCGCCCCGTTGGTCGAGGCGGGGGAAGTGGTCGCGTTGTTCCCCGAAGGCACGAGTTCCGGCGGGGGAACAGTCCTGCCGTTCAAGCCGTCGCTCTTCGCCCCGGCGGCGGAACGGGGCTGGGCCGTCACCCCGGCCGCGATCCGCTACGAGCTGGAGGACGGCGATGTCCCGAGCGAAGTGGCGTATTGGGGCGACATGACGTTCTTCCCGCACTTCCTGAACCTCCTGTCGAAAAGCCGCATTCGGGCGACGATCCGCTACGGCGAACCGATCCGCGGCGTGCCGGACCGCAAGGCCTTGGCGAAGGCGGCGGAGAGAAGCGTGCAGCAGATGCACCGGCTGAATTCGGAACCGACGTCCGGGCGTTGAGGACAGCGCGGGAACCATGCGGCTTGGCGATCGGCCACAATGGCTAGAGACACAGGCGGGCAGGGCTTCCAAGTCCGCCCCTACCCAGCGGCTGATGGAACGTCGATCTCAGCGTTCCACAACACGGAAGAACCGGTTGGTCGAGCTCTCGTCGGCCGGCAGATCCACGACGATGAACCCATCTTGGATGCGGAACTCGTTGGTGACCGTCTGCCAAGCGGAGTCGGACTCGGTCGGGACCGAGTCCCGTGACTGGAGTTCCAAGCGGCCCAGATCTGGCGTCAGACCGTCGCCGGTTTCATCGGCGAAGTGGAGACGGTAGCCACCGCCAGGAAGCGGTTCGGGAGGAAGGATCTGCTGGCGGACGACCACCGTGAGACGGACGGGAGGACTGGTGATGGTCTGGAAATTGTTCGAGATCACTGCCGAGTAGAGGCCGGATTGCGAGCGGCT
>CBFGQE010000319.1:0-4371 GCA_965650815.1 uncultured bacterium | reverse complement strand
ACCGGCTGGCCTTCGCGCTGGCCGGGGCGGAAGCGCCACTTGCGGATCGCTTCCAGGGCGGGTTTCTCGAACTCGGGCCGCGACGCGCTGTCCACGCGCGGGTCCTGCACGCGCCCGTTCTCGTCCAGCAGGAAGACCACGGTCACGCGGCCCTCGACGCGGGCCTTCACCAGCTCGGGCGGATACTTGGGCGCGATCTGCGCCACGGCCTCGGGCGGTTTCTCCAGATCGGCCACGTCGAAGGCGTCGCCCGCCGTCTCGGCAGCGGCCATTGCCTTGAAGTCGCCGAAGCCGGCCAGGGCTCCGCCCGATCCCACCGCGACGTCGAGGTCGGCGGACATCGGGATGGGTTGCGGCGCATCGGCCAGTTGCGGCGGCGGCGGTGGCGGTTCGGGTTCCGGCTCGGGCGGCGGCGGGGGCGGTTCCGCGTCCGTCACCGGGGGCGGCGCGGCCACGTCGGCCTGGCGGAGCAGGAGCTTTTCCTGCCGCGCGTTGGACAGGGCGGTGGTGAAGGGCAGGACGCCGAAGACCATCGCCGCCAAGCCGGCGGCCGCGAGCAGGGCCTGGACCCAGCTGCGGTCGAACTTCGGCGGTTGATAGACGCGGCGCATGGATTAAACGCGGAAGGAGGAGCGCGGAGCGCGGAACGGGAGATGAAGCGGAGCAGCGCGGTCGGGACTCCGCGTTCCACGTTCTGCGCTCCGCGTTCGCATCACGCTCCGGCCTGGGTGGCGATGCTGACGTTCTTGGCCTTGCCCAGCTTGGCCTCGTCGATCACCCGCACGAGCACCCCGGCGGGCGTGTTCTTGTCCGTCTGCACGATGACCGGCAGCGGATCGCGTTCGCACAGGCGGGCCACCAAGGGACGCACGCCGCCGACGCCGATCTCCTTGCCGCCATAGACCACCTGGCCCTGCGCGGTGATCGCGAAGATGATGCTGTTCTTGTCCAGCCGCGCGGCCGAGGCGGCGGCAGGCTTGTCCACGTCCACCCCCGATTCCTCCACGAAGGTCGTGGTGACGATGAAGAAGATGAGGAGGATGAAGACCATGTCGATCAACGGGGACATGTCGATGCCCGTCGATTCCTCGGACTCGGAGAGAGAACGGCGGAACTTCATGGCGTCACGGGATCAAGGCCGTTCGCGGCGGGCGCGGCGGCGACACGTTCATCGGCCGCATCCTTGGCTTTGAAGTCCTGCTTCACGAAAACACGCGTCATGCCGTGGAACTCTTTCTCGCGGCGGAAATGGCGGAGCGTGATGCGCTCCAGCGTGGCGAGGAAGGCGACATATTCGTTGCGGCGACGGCGCACCACGTAGGCGAGGACCATGCCGGGCAAGGCGACCAGCAGGCCCATCTCGGTGGTGATGAGCGCGGCGGAGATGCCCTCGGCGATGGCGTCGGCCATCTTGCCGCCGCCGGTGGAGATGCCCTGGAAGGTCATGATCATGCCCAGCACCGTGCCGAGCAGCCCCAGCAGCGGCGCGGAGGTCACGAGGATGTTCATCGTGGCCATGCGGCGGTCCACCTCGGGCACCTTGCCGCCCACGACTTCGGCGAAGCGGTTGGCGATGGCGTCGAGGTTCGACACGTCTTCCTGGGTGTAGCGGATGATCTCGCCGGTCTCGCCCTCGGCCCGCGCGGGATGCTTCACCCAGTCGTGCAGCTGCGCGTCGGTCAACCGGCGGTGGCCCCGGGCGGAGAGGAAGAAGAGCAGGTGGATGCCCGTGGCGTAGAGGCCCAGGGCGACGACCGCGAGCGGGACCATCGTCCAGCCGCCGTCGATCCAGGACTTGAGGATCTTGTCGAAGAGTTCCGTGTTCATGGTGGTTTCCTCCGGGGATCAGAGACGTTCGAACTCGCGGTTCGGCAGGCCGTTGATGAAGCCCACCGCCGTCTGCTCCATGCTGCCGAGCACGCCCTTGGCCTTGCGGCTGACGAAGGCGTGGAGCATCAGCGCCGGGATGGCGATGTAGAGGCCGAATTCCGTCGTGATCAGCGCCTCGGAGATGCCGGACGACATGGTCTTCGGATCGCCCGTGCCGAAGATGCTGATCATGTTGAAGGTCGTGATCATGCCCGTGACCGTGCCCAGCAGGCCGAGCAACGGCGCCGAGGCGGCGGTCAGCGCGATGAAGGGCAGCATGGACTCCAGCTTGGGTTTGGTGACGAGCATCCGCTCGTAGAGCACCTCCTCGATATATTCCTTCTTCTCGTCCACGTGCTGCACGGCGGTGACGAGCATCTCTCCCGCGGGTCCGGGGATGGCCTCGGCCCGGCGCTTGGCTGCGGCGCGGTCGCCCTTCTCCAACTCGTCGAGCACGTCCTGGAGATCGTTCGTGGAGGCCAGCCGCACCCGGGAGAGCTGCACCCACTTCACCACGCCCACCAGCAGGGCCAACACGGCCAGCGCGAGCATCGGCCACATGACCACGCCGCCCTTCAGGAAATGCTCGACCAGCGACTCCTCGATGGACGCGATCTTGATCGCGCCGCCGAGCGTGGCGTCCAGACCGACAGAACCGTCGCCCGAAGTGGCCAGGCTCCGGGCGCCGGCGGCCATCGATTCTGGGAAAGGAAACACGCTCGGGTCCGCCTTGTTCAGCTCCATCTGCACCACGCCCACCAGCGGCGTCTCCGCGCTGGCGAAGACGGCCACGGGTCCGAGCAGCGCCACGCGGCCCTTTTCCAGCTTGCCCGCCGCGCCCAGCACCGAGGCCTCGAACGCCTCGCCGCCGGCGAGCGCCTGCACGCGGTCGAGCGCCGCCTTCAACAGCTCGCCCTGGCGCGTGATCTTCTCCGCTTCCGACAGGTCCACCGACGCGCCGGCCGCGTCGTGCGCGTCCAGCAGCGGCTTCAACCGCGCCTGTTCCGCCACATGGGTGCGGGTGCGGAAGGAACGCGCGTATTCGCCGAGCAACGATCCGACATACTTGGCCTCCTCGTTGCGCGCCTTGACCTGGTTCTTCAGGGCGTTGAGTTCGACGAGCTGGTTCTCCTGGAAGCGTTCCGCCTTCTGGAGCGCGGCCTTTTCATCGAGCACCCGCTGCTCCAGCGCGTTGACCTCGCGGGCCAGCGGCACCTTCTCGGCCTCGACCTGTTTGCGGACCTCGGCCAGTTCGGCCAGGGCCTTGTCCAAGTCGGCCTTGGCTCCGGCAGCGAGGGAATCGAGCTGCTGGGCGGAAGCGGTGAAGGCGCTCAGAACGCCGACCACCGCCGCGACCGAAACCCATCCGGCGATTCGCCGCAGGACGGAGTCTTTCTCGTTCTCGACCTTGCTCTTCTTCTCGAAAGGAGCGGACCAAGAACGAGAGGGAGAAAGAGAAGGATTCACAGGAAGAGCGCTCATTTCACGGAGGCGGGCAAGGCCACGAACGCGGCGGGTTTCTGGCTGCGATAGACCGCGACGGCGTCGCGGACCTGCGGGGCGATCTCCGGCTGGAGCTTCCACTGCCAGCCGCTGGCGGACGGCGCTCCGCTGCCAGCGACGGTGCCGGTGCTGTCCACGAACCACGCGCCGGCCAGTCCGATATACAGCGTGTCCACCGCCACTTCTTCGCTCCGGGCGTTGGTCCGCTTCTCGGGGACGACGGTCACGGCGTTGTTGAACTTGTCGATCTCGTTGAGCAGCGCGACCACGCTCTGGAGCCGCTCGGTCGTCGCGGCCTGGGTCGCGGCGGAGTCGGCGGGCAGGCGGTCGATCACCGGCTTGGCCGTGGCCAGCAGCGGTGCGGGCAAGAGGGGAAGAAGCTTGCGAACCTGGCCTTCGAGTTCCGCGACGAGCGTCTTGGCCGCGTCCAGAGCGTCGGCGTGTTTCTTCAGCTGGGCTTCGGCCGCGAGACGTTCCGCGTCGGCCACGGAGCTGTTGGTGGAGACCTTGGAGAGCTTTTCCTGGATCGTGGCCAGCTCGCGTTCGAAGAGCGCCTTGGTCTGGCCGAGGGTTTCCCGGTCCGACTCCCAGCCGGTCCGCGTCTCCGAGATCAGCTGCCGGGTCTGGACCCATTGGGCCACGGTCTCGCGGGTCGTGGCCAAAGGCCCGGCGCTTTCCGCCGCCCGGACCGATCCGGCCGCCGCGCTGAGGCAAAGCAATAGAGTCGCTGTTCGCACCCCGCCAACATGCGGACCGGACGTGACACCCGGACGACGCCCATGTGACGAAACGGAAACAAGACCGGGACATGGGGCTGCCCGGAGCATTGTGGCTAAAGGCCTATCCGGATAACCCAGCCGATTGCCGTTGTTGTGACCCGCCGGTCCGGGGATCGGGGCTCCAATCCGTTGCGCGACCCGGAACGCGGGATGGCTGTAGGCCGCATCTCCAACCCGGGGTTCGCGCTCCTTCCCGCGAATCCGGGTTATTTGGATATGC